>CALFVM010000252.1 GCA_937928665.1 uncultured Candidatus Methylacidiphilales bacterium | reverse complement strand
CGACGTTGAACACCCCGGGGACTTCGCTTAAACGGCGTTCAAACTCGGTGGCGGCTGCCAGGATTTGTGCAAAGCTTTCACCCTGAACCTCGATATTGACGGCGCGGCCAACGGGTGGCCCACCCCCGTTTTCTTTTACTTCAGCCACGACGAATTCGGGCATTTCCGCCAGAAGCATCGTGAGGTCATAAACGATACGGGAGGGCCGACGGCAGTCCGGATTCTGCTCGTCAATATCGACAATGATCATGGCCACGTTGGATGCGTACTCCAGAAACTGGTTGGTTTCGTCGAAGCGGGCACCCACCCGCGTGGAGAGACCACGCAGGTCGGCTTCGGGTAGCCGATCCACGATGGCCCGCTCGAGGCGGGCCACGGCGTCTTCGGTTTGGTTCAGGGAAGCATTGGGGTGGAGTTCGACTTTGACGAAAATCTGGTCGGCCCAATCAACATCGAAGAGCTGAAACCGAACCGCACCGATGCTGACGATGGCACCCATGGCGACGAGGATCAGGATGAAACCACCCACCGTGGCGTAACGCCAACGGATAGCCATCTGGAGAAGGTGAAGATAAATATCGATGACGGAGCGGAGGGCAGCGTCGGCCGTGGCCCGGACATCGGTATAGACCAACGAGAGCCACGAAGTTAGTTTTCGCCAGCCGCGGGCGGACTCGAAGTCAGCGGCTGCTTGGGCCTGGGTTCGGGCCGGGCGGAGGGTATCGGCCAGATGCGAGGGGAGAATGAGAAAGGCCTGAACAAGGGAAAAAACGAGTGCGGAGATAACCACGATCGGGACGACGACGAGGAACTGGCCGATGACGCCCTCGGCCAGCATCAGAGGAAGAAACGCGGCGACGGTGGTAGCGACTGACCCGAGCACCGGCCAGATGACCTCGCCGGTACCATCGATAGCGGCGGCGACGGCTGACTTGCCACGTTCGAAGTGGCGGTAAACGTTCTCGCCAATGACAAGCGCATCGTCGACGACCATGCCGAGTGCCATAATCATCCCAAAAAGAGAGAGCAGATTGATGGTCGCCCCGGTGGCGTAGAGGACTAGAAAGCATCCGGCCACGGAGACCACCAGGCCCAGCCCGATCAGGAGGGCAAGCTGCCAGGAAAGAAACAGCATCAGGAGCGCGGTAATAATCGTGACGGCCTGAAGACCGCTTTGCAGCACGGTGTTGATCCGGGTCTGGACGTATTTGGTGGCGTCGGTAAGAACGGTGACTTCAACGCCGGGAGGAAGACGGGATTCCTCCGCCGCAACCAGCTCTTTTGCAGCTTGAACGGTGGCGATGACGTCGGCCCCTTTCTTTTTGACCAGAGTGAAGGTCACGCCGGGCTGAAGGTTGACCCGGCCACGGGTCCGGGGTCGTTCCGAGGTGGTCCGGATGTTGGCAAGGTCGCTTAGTCTGATAGTGCCACTGTCATCCGCCCTTACGGGCAAGTCTGCCAGCTCGCTGCCGGCAGCAATTTCACCCAGCACACGGACGACCTGTTCACCACCAATGCTTTCAATTCGTCCCCCGGAGACATTGACGTTTTTGCGTCGGACGGCGTCGACAATCTCGTTGAAAGAGAGGCCGGAGGCTTCAAGCCGGAACGGATCAAGTTCTACCCAGACTTCCCGCCGGTCCAGTCCGTCAACCAGGATGTCGGCCACGCCGGGCACGGCGCGCAGAAGCCGCCGAAGCCGTTCGAGGGCTGGCCGGACGGATTCACGGTCGATGCCTTCGGCAAAGGTGAAGCCGAAGGTGCAGAGTGGGAGGGGAATCTCAAAGTTCTCCACAACCGGTTGTTCAGCCGAGGGGGGCAGCTCGGCGATCGCTTTGGAAACTTCCTGACGGATCTCGTTAAGAATGGGATCGATGTCCTTGATACCAGGCTCTAGCTCGAGAAAGATGTTGGAGAAATTGTCTTCGGAATTGGAAACGATCCGCTTGATGCCCTGCACCGAGGCAATCTCGTCTTCAAGGGGAATGGTGATTCTTTTTTCAACGTCTTCTGGAACATTTGTCTCACGATCAAGGGTGGTAACAACAATGAAGTTGACCGTGACGTCCGGAAAAAGATCGCGCTTGAGGGCTCCCAGTCCGACGTAGAGCCCCGCCACCAGAATGGCAACCATGATGATGTTGGCACCGACCCGATTCTTGACGCTCCACTCGGCCAGGCTCATCGGATGAGGACCTCGTCGCCTTCATTCAAGCCAGAGAAAACCGGGTAGCGTCCCTCGAGGTCGGGTCCGACTTCAACGGGGGTAGGGGCGAAGCCGCCTTCCGGACGGCGGAGGTGAACTTCCGCCCGTGCTCCGTTCCAGCGGACAGCGGCAGCCGGCAGGAAGGGGAGGTTTTCAAAAAAGTTGAGCGGAGCCCGGATACTCGCCTGGAGACCCGCCGGGGTGACTCCCTCGGGGTTGGGCAGTTCGGCTTCGAGTCTGAACAGTCCGGTGCGGGGATCTGCCGAAGGCGGGATAAAGCGGAGAACAGGAGAAAGGGTTTCGTCCGGACGCCCTTTCCGCTGAAGGGTGAGGATTTGGCCGGGCTTAAAATTGGGGAGTTCCTGTTCGTTGACAAAGAAGATGATGCGAAGCGGATTCAGGTCCACAAGGTGGACGACAGGCTGGTTCGTATTCACGGCCGCGCCCGGATCAACCAGGCGGCGGTTAACAACGCCGTCAAAGGGTGCCCGGATTTCATGTCGCTGCACAAGTTCACGGAGGCGGTCTTCCTCGGCGATCGACCGGGCCAAGTCGCTCTCGCGGAGTGCCATTTCGGATTCCACTGCCTTGAGTTCGGTCTCGGAAACGACCTTGTCCCGGGCGAGGAGACGCGCTTCCGTCAGCCGCCGTTCAGCCTCCGCGCGGGCGGACTCCGCTCCGGCCCGGGCGGCTTCGGCCGCGGTCAACTGATGTCGGGCGAGGGCGTCGTCCAGCGACACGAGGATGTCACCCTTGCGAACCTGGGAGCCTGCTTCCACATGGACCCTGGAGACGCGGGCGGACACTTCGGAAGGGATTTCGCTTTGGAGCCATGGCTGGACCTGGGCCGCGTAGGTTCGTTCAAGTTGTTGTGAGCTCCGGGTGACGGTATGAATGACGGGGGGCCTCGGCTTGAGACTGGCTGCCTCTTCCATGGCGCGACGCTTCAGTTCGGCGTTTTGAAAGAATCGCGCGACGGTGAAGAGGATGATCAGGACGGTTCCAAGAAGGAAAAGGATCCCAATAACGGCCCGCTTGGTGCGGCGATTCAGCATGACAAGAGATTAGCAGGAGATTTGGGGTTGGCCAGTCCGCCCCCAACAGGTTTAGCCGACCGGGAAAGTGGAAACAACCAGCTCGGCTTCGTCGGTGAGACCCACGATCTCGAAAGGTTCGGAGTCGGCGGTGACGAAGAAGGTATCGCCGGTTTTGAACTGCCGACCGGAAACGCCAATGGCTCCTGCTGTCACGGCAACAAAGTGAAAGGTCCGACGGTCAGGCACCCAATCAAGGCTTTCTTTGTCGAAGAGAAAGTGTCGATAAAGGTGGAAGAGATCGCACTCAAGAAGCCGCTGGCCGTGGGGTTGGGCCATGACCGGCTCAAAGTCGAGAAAGTTGATGGATTGCAGGGATTCTTCGACGTGCAGCTCGCGTGGTTTGCTAGTCTTCGGGTCAATCCGATCCCAATCGTAAACCCGAAATGTGGTGTCGGAGTTTTGCTGGACTTCAAGAATCAGGTTGCCCGCACCAATACCGTGAACCCGGCCGGAAGGCAGAAACATGAAATCGCCCCGGGCCGTTTTAAGGCGGTGAAAACAGTCAGAGACTGTTTTGTCTGCAATCGCACGACGAAAACTTTCCGGGGTGACCCCGCGTTTCAGCCCCACAAAAATTTCCGCGTTCTCCGCAGCATCGATGAAAAACCAGCATTCGGTTTTCGGTTCGCCGTTGAATTGGTGGGCGCGTGTGGGCGGGGGGTGAACCTGGAGTGAAAGCTTGTCGGCGGCGTCGAGGATTTTAATGAGGATGGGAAACCGTTCCGTAGCGGGAGCTGCCTTGCCGAAGATGGCAGTCTTGTCTGGGCTAGTCCAGGCAGCGTGAAGAGTCAGGCCCGTTTCACGAAAAAGAGTTTGGGCCTCGGGGCGGTCGCACAGTTCCCAGGATTCTCCGTAGGGTGCTGGGCCGGGGAGAGAGCGACCGAGCTTCGTCTCGAGGGCCCGTCCCCCCCAAATGCGTTCCTGGTAAATGGGCTGGACGGTCCAGAGGGGCACAGAGGATTAGCGGATGATGCCGGCTTGTGCCCGGCGGTTTTTGGCCCAGGCCGCTTCGTTGGAGGAAGGGTCCACAGGCCGCTCCTCGCCGTAGGAAATGGTTTGAATCCGGTTCCCAGCCACGCCTAAGCCGATGAGATAGTCCCGGACGGCATTGGCCCGGCGTTCGCCCAGCCCGAGGTTGTATTGAATCGTGCCCCGCTCATCGGTATGTCCGGCCACGATGATTCTGACGCCCGGATTAGTTGCAAGATATTGGGCGGTTTGTTCGAGCTTGCCCCGTTCTCCAGGGGCGATGGTAAAGTTGTCGAAAGCGAAGTAGACGGTGTATGCAGCAAGAGTCGCGTAATCTGCGTTCTCCGGATTGAAGGACTCATCACGCTCCGGCAGGGTCTGGCCAAAGATCGGGTCGGTATTGTCAAAAATACCACCGGTGCCATCAGGACCGGTGCCGGGACCGCGTTTCATAGCATCGCCTGATGAAGCGCACGGTTCCCGTCGAGGCGTTGGCGATTCAGCCGATGTTA
>CALFVM010000251.1 GCA_937928665.1 uncultured Candidatus Methylacidiphilales bacterium | reverse complement strand
GAGAGCTTGCAGCTGGGGGATGATTTCGCGGGCATGATCGAGGTCGTCGGCCAGGATGATCCCATAGATGATCGAGTTGTTGCCCTCAATGAGTTCGTGAACCTCCCGGACGGATTCGAGGGAGCGGTCCTGGAGGTTGAGGAGATTGTGGTCGAAGCCAATTCTCTTGGCTCCGACCACGGCGAGCACGGTGGCGAGGGTGGCCAAGGCTAGGACGAGGAGCGGGGCGCGGAAGACGATGGCGTGGACGAGGCGTCCGGCCTGCCAATGAGAAGCGGCGGCTTTGGTTGTGAGTTTGTCAGCGGGGGTGGTTCGGTCGAGTGCGGCGTAGGCGGCGGGGAGGACGACCAAATTGGCCAGCCAGCAGATCAGCACGCCCCCGCCGGCGACGACTCCGAACTCGGCCAAGCCGATGAAATCATTGAAGCACATGGTGAAGAAGGCCGCCGCAGTTGTCAGCGCACCCGTGGTTACAGCGACACCGGTGTGGCCCAAGGCTTCCTCCAGCGCTCCAGCGACGCCCCGGCCCTTGGCCAGTTCTTCTTCGTAACGGGCCATGATTTGGATGCCGAAATCGACCCCCAGCCCGATGACCATGGCGACAAAGGCCTGGCTGATCAGGTTGAGATGGCCCACGCTGACCACAGCGAACCCGAGCGAGGTGAGGGTGGCACCAAGCAGGACGCTCAGGGCCACCACCGGGCGTTTGATTTCCCGATAGCTCAGGAGGAAGACAATCGAGACGAGAACGAAAGCGACGAGACCTGCCCGGATGGAATCGTCGGAACTGGTCTTGAGTTCGTCCTCCATCAGGACGGGCTCGCCGGTCAAGCCGATGCGAACATCTGGATAGGCGGTCCGGATCGGTTCCAAGGCCGCACGAGCCCGGCGGACGAGTTCGCTGTAGGGTTCGGCAGCTCTCGGATCGATTGAGCCGGGAGCGGCCAGGACCAGCAGCAGACGACCCTCATCGAATCCGATGAACTCGTTATCCCGCAATTGTTGCTCGAATTGTTCGAGCCCGGCGCGGGTTTGTTCGGTTGCCGCGGTATCGATCTGGGCCGGGCGCGGTGCCGGACGCTTGCCTTCGACTTCGTCGGCCAGCCGTTCCAACATGGCGACGAACTGGCCGATGAAAGGGATAAACTCCTTCCAGTTCTCTTCGCGGCGGAGGTTCTGGTCGGTGAACTGGCGATTGGCCTCGTCGAGCATTCCGTGCACGTTGAGCTGCATCCCCGGTCGGCGGAGGCTTTTGGCGTAGCCGGCCACCTGCTCGCGGAGGGCGTTGAGTTCCTCGGGTTCAAGGAAAAAAAGGAACCGCTTTTGCAGCCTGGAAAAATCGAACCGAAACAAGACCCGCTCCACTAGAGGATCCAGTGCCGCAAGGGCCTCGCCGACCTGCTGGGCAACCTCGCGGTTCCGTTCCGGATTGTCGGAGCGGATGGTGACGACGAGATCTTCTTCGAATTGAAACTCTTTTTTGTATTCGAGAAAGTTCTGGTGGAAGGGCGAATCTTCGCGGATAAGGGCGTTGGTGTTGTTGATGACGACCAACTGGGTGGCCACCAGCCAGCCCGAAATTCCAACGGTGGCGGCCGCCAAAGTCAGGACGATCCAAGGTCTGGTTGCAATCGTGCGGGCGAGGCAACGGAGGGTGCGGGGGAGAAAACCTTGGGAGTTGGCCATGGACGAGGGAAATGGTTGCCTGCGGCCTCGGTTAAAGCAAGGGGTTTGGAGGTTGGGCGGGGAGGGGGTTCTTGGTTGGGATGTGCGGGATTGGCGTCCATTTGTTGCCCGTTTGACACACGGCGGTCACAGAGCCCGCGCCCTATTTCAGCCGCATGAAAAAACTCCTCCTCGCCGGTTTCCTCTTCACCGTAGCCTCTCTCCACGCCGATGTTTATCTCGGTGGCACCTCCTCTTCGGGTACCTTCCGGGGTGAAATCACCGCGGTGGAAAGCGACCGTAATTCGATCACCGTGCAGTCCGCCGAAAACACGGTGAAGATGTTTCACGTTTCCTCCGCCCAGGCCCGCCGTCTTCAAGTTGGCCAAAAGGTGACTGTCTCGTACGTGGACGGCTACACCTGGCCGCTCAAGACCCGTTCGATCCGCTGACGGATTGGCGACAGGCGGACCGCACCGCACTTGTAGGCTGGTTGGCGGGAGTGGGGATCCACGGCCCATACCGTCAACCGGTTCACCTGATGATCGTGCATGGCCAGAAAGACGTGCCGTGGAGGGATCGTTGGGGTGATTGAGACCCTTGCCTTGGCTGCGCCCCGCCTCGATTCGATCCGGACCCATTCCGCGTCCTCCACCCCAATTTTGGCAACGTCTGCGGGATGGATTTCCACGATCGGATCGGAAGGGTGAAGTTTGCGCAGGATGGCCGATTTTTCTGTTCGGCTGCCCGTGTGCCACTGGGAGGAACTGCCCCGACCCGTTAGGAGCCAGAAAGGAAAATCCTCGTCGGGGGATTCAGGAACGGGCGTGGGTGGATCAAAGAGGATGCGTGCTTTGCCGTCCGGATGATAGAAACGGCGGTCTTCGAAGAGGCGTCGCTCAGGTAAGGGAGACGGGACGCGGGTTTGTTCCTGAGGGAAAGGCCATTGAATGCCGCCCTCTTCCTCAATGTGGTTGTAGTCACGGATGCCGGTGATGTCGCAGGGTTGACCAGTCGTGCAGGCTTTGAGCATTTGAAAAACCGCTTCAGGCGAAGTCCAGCGGGCAAACATCGACCCGCAGCCCCAGGCATCGGCCAGGGCGCGGAAGATACGGAAGTCGGAAAGTGCCTGGCCGGGCGGACGGCGCACCTGGCGGATCACGCCGATGCGGCGTTCGGAGTTGATGAAGGTGCCTTCTTTCTCACCCCAGCCGGCGGCCGGTAGATAGAGGTCGGCCATCCGGGCGGTTTCTGTGGTGGGATACATGTCCTGGACTACCAGAAAGTTGAGTTTCTCGCGCAGGGCGTGGAAACGGTTTTGATGAATCCAGGAGTGGGCGGGATTGGTGGCAATAATCCAGAGGGCGCGGATACGTCCGTCCTCAACGGCCTCCAGAATTTGATCGTAGGCCAGGCTGTTTTGATCGGGGATGCGGGAGGGATCGATGTCGAGGATAGTGGCGATTTTTGCTCGATGGTTAGGGTTGGTGAAGTCGTGGCCGCCAAGGAGGTTGGTGGTGTTCGAGAAGAGACGGGAGCCCATGGCATTGCATTGGCCGGTGATGGAATTGGCACCGGTGCCGGGTTTGCCGATGTTGCCGGTGATGAGCGCCAAATTGATGATGGCCTGAGCGGTGCGGGTGGCTTGATGGCTTTGGTTGACGCCCATAGTCCACCACAACGAAACCCGCTTGCCGGTGGTGATGAGCGTGACCAGGCGTTCATAGTCAGCGGATTCTAGTCCGGTTTCCGCCAGCACGCGTTCCCGCGTGAAGGACCGGGTGAACGCGGCGTAGTCCTCCAGACCGTGCGCGTAGGAGGAGACGCTCGCGTGATCCACCGCTCCTCGGCAGAACGCTTCATGCGCCAGACCGTAAAAAAGAGTCAGGTCCGACTTGGGACGAACCGGGAGGTGTAAGGTGGCGGCGCAGGCGGTCTCGGTGCGGCGCGGATCGATGACCACGATCTCCGGCTGGCGGCGGTTGCGCATGACCCGCTGCCACATGATGGGGTGAGCGATGCAGGGATTGGCCCCGATGAAGACCAGCACATCGCTTTCTTCAAAGTCGGCGTAAGTGAACGGAGGCGCGTCAAAACCGAAGGATTGTTTGTAGGCGGTGACGGCGGTGGCCATGCACTGGCGGGTGTTGCCATCGCCGTGGAGTATGCCCATGCCGAATTTGGCCAGGGTCCCGAGGAAAGCCATTTCCTCGCTGGTGATCTGGCCGGTGGAGAGAAAGGCGGCGGCGTGGGTCCCATAGGTTGTTTGGACGGCTTGCATCCGGGTGGTGAATTCCATCAATGCCTCGGGCCAGGAGATGGGTTGCATGATGCCGCCGGAGTGCCGCAGGGGAGTGGTGCCGCGGTCGGGGGCATCCAGGGGCGTAAGGGCTTCCCAGCCTTTCGGGCAGGCCATGCCGAGGTTGACCGGATAGTGCGGATCAGGGGTAAGGTTGACGGCGTTTCCCTTGCGTAAGTGAAGAGTCAGGTTGCAGCCGGTGGAACAAAATCCGCAGATCGAGCCGGTCACGGCGTCGGGTTGGTGTGCGGCGGGTAACTGTCCAAGCCCAAAGCGGCCTGGCGTGCGGACGAGTTCAGAGGTGAGTGTTCCGTCCCATTCGCGCAGAACGGGCCTTGGGAATCGGAGATTGGAAATCTTTGATTTGAAATTCATGATCCTGGCATTCCAGCGGAGATACCGCTTTTGAAATAAAGGGAGCGTTCGATGAGTTCGCCGACCAGGGTGAGGAGAAGTGCGGCGGGAAGGGAAATAAAATAGACCGCAATAGCGGTGAGGCCGATCAGGAAACGTGCCATAGTCCAGCGGTGCAAGGGACCGCGCAAGAGCCGGGCGCAGCGCTGTGGGTCGGTCAGTTGTGGCAGGGGAGAATCGGGATTCGGGAGGAATGTCAGGCGGGCTTCCCAGAGAAGTTTCAAGAAAAGGGAGATGGGCAGCACCTGCGGCAGAGCAAAGAGAGCGGTGGTGCCGAAGAAGCGAATAAAAGTGCGCTGACCTCGCCAGACTACGCGCTGGGTATCGTGATAGACCATGGCGGAGCAGAAGACGCCAGCGATGCCCGTCAGAATGGCGGCGAGCCAGGATGCCGGGGCGGCCCAAGGAGGAAGATCAAACCAAGGTGTCAGCAACGGGATGGCGGCGGCGGCAATCGCTGCCGCGCCAAAAGCTCCGAGGACGAGGATTTCCCGGCTCAGCCAGGATTTGCGCCAACCCAGAAAGGCCCGCCAGGCTTTGAGGGGTTGGCCGAGATGCAAGACGCTGGCAATCAGACCAACGAGGACCAGCAGCGCGGCAGTTAGGAGAAACCCCAGTTGAAGGGATCCGCCGTGTGCTGGAAATCCGTAGATGTCCAGCGGCACCAGCATGGAAGCGGTCAGCAAACCAAGACCGGCCTGGGTGAAAACCAACATGAAGACCAAGGGACCATGGCCGGGCTGCACGGTAGGCGCGGCATGGTTGGCTGCACGCAGGTCTGCTGAGAGCGGTTTGTTAGAGACGTATTGCGTTGTTGGAATCGTGATCCGAGGATCGGGAGAGTCGGGTAAAAATATCCCCTCCTTAGCCCGGATCTGAGCTGTGGAGGTGGGGAGGATCCGGATGGAAATGGCCGAGGTTGGGCACGCTTGCACGCAGGCGGGAGCTTCACCCGCGGAAAGCCGCCCGTGGCACATATCGCACTTTCGAACGATGCCAAGGCGGTCGGAGTATTGCGGCACCTCGTAAGGGCATTTCATGATGCAGTATTGACAGCCGATACACTGGTCATCGAGGTGGCGGACGATGCCGGTAGCCGGGTCTTTTTCGTAGGCGAGGACCGGGCAGCCGTTGGCGCAGCCGGGGTCGGCACAGTGATGACAGGCGGTGGTGACGGTTTGGACGATGCTGTTCCCGTGACTTCCGCCATGCAGTCGTCCCACCGTGCGCCAGCTCTCGGAATCATCGAGACCATTCAGGCTGTGACAAGCGGCCACACAAGCCTTGCATCCGCTGCACTGATCCAGATTAACCTCAAAGGCGTATTGCTCACCAGGACCAGGAGCCGAGAGCGGGATGAGATCGCGATAAGTTCCGGCAAGGTTGTTACCCTTGCGGTCGTGTTCGCGGGCGAAACGGGAAACTGGTGTAAGGCAATTTTGTTCGGCTAAAAGGTCGTCAAGAAGAGTGGAAGTCATGACACCATCTCTTGAAGCTGTCCGATATCGTGACGGTTGGTGAATTGCTGAAAGGATTCGCCTGGGTGCCTTTTTTTAAGGTAGAGGCGCAGGAGTTTCTCGACGTGTGATTTGACCTGCTCGTAGGGCATGGCTTGAAAAAGCTGGCGTCCGATGGCTTTGTTCTGACCAAAACCGCCACCCACACAAACGTGATAGGCTTCCTGACCGTCGCGCGTTTTGGCCCCCAACAGCCCAATATCCCCCATGTAGTGCTGGGCGCAGGAGTGGGGACACCCGGTAAAATGGATGTTGACGGGTTGATCCAGCACCAGGCGTTGATCCAGGTGGCGGGAGAGGTCGAGCGCATGGCCCTTGGTGTCGGTGAAAGCATATTTACAAAAACGGTTACCGGTGCAGGCAATGATGCCGCTAGTCAGAGTTGATTGCCGCCAATCCAGGCCGATTTTAATCAGAGCTTTTTTGGCAGTCTCCACGTAGGCGTCCGGGATATTGGGAATGACGATATTTTGCCACACAGTAAGCCGGAGATCGCCGGAGCCGTAGTGTTCGGCCAATTCGGCCAGCCGGTGAAGCTGGCGGGCGGTGATTTGGCCGATAGATAGGGCAACGCCGATGAAGTTGAGGCCTGCTTGTTTTTGCGCGTGCACGCCGATATGGCTGTGCGGCACGTTTTGGCAGGGGTAGGTCAGTTCACCTTCGCGAAGCGGGGAGCGGGTTAACCCATGACCTAACAGTTTTTCCGTTTCCTGCAAATACTGTTCCAAGGTCCATTTTTCCAAGAGGTGCTTGAGACGGGCTTTTTTGCGATCGGTGCGGTTGCCGTGCCGAATGAAGACACGGATGAGGGCGATGACCACGCGCAGGATGTCCTCCGGGGGGACGATAACGCCAAGATCACGGGCAAAGGCCTTGTGACCGGTGGCTCCTCCCAGAGCGATGCGGAAGAAGACCGAATCCCCGTGTTTGACTGCCTTGATGCCGATATCGTTGGTGTCTTCGACCGAACCGATGAGACCGCCGCCGTCAAAGGCGATGTTGAACTTACGCGGCAGATTATAAAACTCGCGGTGGGAGAGGATAAATTGGGAGAGTTTTTGCACGTAGGGGGTGCAATCGATGAGTTCGAGAGGATCGACGCCGGCGGTGGGATTGGCGGTGATATTGCGGACGTTGTCTGCCCCCGCCCCCTGGGTGTGCAGGCCGATCGATTGCACCCGTCGGAGGAATTCAGGTGTATCCTTGGGTGCGATGAGGCGGATTTGTAAATTGGCCCGGGTGGTGACTTGGATGTAGCCAGTGGTCAGTTCATCCGCTATGCGGGCTAATTCATGAACTTGGTAGGACTTGAGTTGCCCGCCGGGAATGCGCAGCCGGGCCATAAAT
>CALFVM010000250.1 GCA_937928665.1 uncultured Candidatus Methylacidiphilales bacterium | reverse complement strand
CAAATGCCGGGCAGGTTCGGGGAAGGGGAGGGCGTAATGATCTAATAGCGAGACACTTATAGAAAGTTTAGTCATCCTTTCGGTATTCGACCGACCCGAGAGTGTTCCACGTGAAACAAATGCGTTCAGGATTGAGGATGGTTAGCTTGCCGGGTACCCAGCTTGGGTCTCGGAAACCGACATTGGCGATCTGACCAAGTCCGAAGAGTGTGGAACGGTCAACCTCCCATGTGATTTCGCCTGCCGGAACATGATCGTCTCCAGTGATCTTTGTCGCCCTCCATTGATTGTCGACCCTCGAAATGGCGATGACCTCATCGAAGTGGCCTGGATAATAGCCTATCCATTCGCCGGTCAGATCGATGTGGTCGGGTTTGGATCGTCTCGGGCTAGCAAGCATGGCGAAGCGTACGCTGGGAGGAGGCGAAGCGCAAATGGAGGCGATTGTTTTTAATTCCGGAGGGGTGTACTCTGTGAGGATGTTTGAGTATCCCAAGCGATATGATGTGATTGTGGTTGGGGCAGGGCATGCTGGGGTTGAGGCGGCCTTAGCGGCGGCCCGGTTAGGGTGTGAAACGCTGCTGCTGACAATGAACGCGGACACGGTGGCACAGATGAGTTGTAACCCGGCGATTGGAGGGTTGGGCAAAGGGCACTTGGTACGAGAGATTGATGCGTTGGGAGGGGAGATGGGCTTGAACACGGACGCCACCGGCATCCAGTTCCGAATGTTGAACACGAAGAAAGGCCCGGCGGTGCGGGCTCCTCGGGCGCAAGCAGATAAAAAGGCATATCAGTTCCGGATGAAGGCGGTTTGTGAACGACAGGAGAGGCTGGACGTGAAGCAGGGGAATTTAGAAGATCTGTTCATCGAGGATGGGCAGGTCGTGGGAGTGTTGGCGGCCATGGGGATGATGTACCGCGGTCGGGCCGTGGTGGTGACCACGGGGACATTTTTGAAGGCGGTCATGCATGTGGGGCTGGAGAATGCGAGCGGAGGGAGAATGGGGGATGGGAGCAGCGGGTTCAGTGAGCGGCTGAAGGGGTTGGGCTTTGAGGTGCGGCGGTTAAAGACCGGGACGCCACCGCGGCTCGCGGGCCGGACCATTGACTTTGGGCGGTGCGGCCGGCAGGACGGAGACGATCCTCCAAACCTGTTTAGTTTTGCGGTGGATACCTTGCAGGCGGGTGAGGGAGATATTTTTTCGCTGAATCGATGGAAGGGAGGAATGTTTCACGTGAAACAAATCCCCTGTTACCTGACGCACACGACACCCCAGACTGGCGAGATCATCCGGAGGAATCTCGACAAAAGCCCGCTTTATTGCGGGCGCATTGAGGGGGTTGGCCCGCGCTATTGTCCCTCGATCGAGGATAAAATCGTCCGTTTTGCCGAGAAGACTACCCATCAGGTTTTTCTGGAGCCGGAGGGCCTCCACACCGAAGAGGTTTACATCAACGGATGCTCCACCAGCCTGCCGGTAGAGGTGCAGCTCGCCTTCCTCCGGTCTATTCCCGGCTTGGAGCGGGTCGAGATGATGCGGCCGGGCTACGCTGTGGAATATGACTTTTGCCCTCCTTACCAACTGCGCCCGACGCTGGAAACTCGCCGAATCCGAGGGTTGTTCTTCGCTGGACAAATCAATGGGACGAGTGGGTATGAGGAGGCGGCTGCCCAGGGTCTGATGGCCGGAATCAACGCGGCACTCCAAGTACAAAATCGGCCGGAGTTTGTTCTGGGACGCCATGAGGCTTACATCGGCGTGCTGATCGATGACCTGATTACCAAAAACTCGACGGAACCTTACCGGATGTTTACCTCCCGGGCGGAACATCGTCTGCTCCTCCGCCAGGACAACGCCGATCTTCGGCTGACGCCGCGAGCAGCCGCCATCGGTCTGGCCTCGCCCGAGCGTCTGGCCCGGGTGGAGGCCAAGGCAGCTGCCATTGCCCAAGTGAAGGCGGCACTGAGCAAAACGCGGGTGGGCACCCGGACGGGCCTGGATCTCCTGCGGATGCCTCAGGCCAGTTGGCAGGATTTGCCCGAAGCCTTTCAAGATATCGATCTCTCTGTGCGGGAACAGGTTGAGACGGATATCCGCTATGAGGGCTACCTAAAGCGGGAATTGGAGCAGATTGAAAAACAGCGTGAGTTGGAGCTGCGACCGATTCCAGACTGGGTTGATTACGAGACCATTCATGGCTTCAAAACCGAAGCACGCGAGAAGTTGAGTCGGCACCGTCCGGCGACGTTTGGGCAGGCAGCCCGGATTGCGGGGGTGAATCCGACTGACTTGGCACTGCTGTCGATCTGGGTCAAGAAACGTGAAAAATCTCCAAAATTATAGAAAATAGAAAAATCCCCTTGTCATCAGGTCAGAGTTACTCTATCTATCTTCACGAGCGAAGAGGAACGGCTTCGTTCAACCTCCCTCTCGCCGTTTGAGGCAAGCAAGCGGTGAGTTAGTCGGCGGTCCCCTCGGGACCGCCGACGCCTTCTGGGGGAGGCAATTTTTTTCGGAACGTCGAAATGCCGCCATCTTGCGGCATGTGCCGGGCACTATCGGGGGCGGCGTTGTTGCAATTGGCCGACCGAGTGGACCTTGATCTCAAGGGCACCATCGGCCGCTTGTTCGACCAGGCCGGTGACGGTGACTTCGACCTTGTTTTCGACCAGTTCGGCAAGTTCGGTGCTTTGCAACACGACAACTCCGGCGGGCAAGAGGTTGAGGCGGAGCGAGCGGCGAGGGTCGCTGCTGAAGAAGAGAAAGCCGACTTCGTAGCTTTGGGGAACGCCGGTCACGGTAACTTCCCGACCGATGTTCTTGCGGAGAAACTCGAGGTTAGTGGGCGACCGTGGGCGACGGGCCTCTTCTGCCTCCGATTCAGCCTGAGTTTTACGGGCAGCTTCGGCTTGACCGGCCTGGTGATGGTCCCAGGCAAACCAGCCACCGACAGCAATGGCGAGGAGCGCACCGAAGATGCCGAGCGTTTTCCCAAGGCCGGTGGGAAGCTTCAGACGGGGGGCAGCGGGTGTTGGCGAGGAGACTGCCCCGCCAAGCTCCTGATCGACGATCCATTTGGCCAAAGCTTTTCGGTCGGCGGGGGGAAGCTTCTTGTAGGACTGTTTCCAGGATTCCAAGCTCATGACAGGATCTTTACCGATGGCAGCCGTTGGGAAAAGCAGGCAATTGGCCGGGCCAGGCTTTGTCCGGATGGGACGCCTGACCCCGCCAGCATTTGAAGGTTAGAGCATTTTTTGGGCGCGAGCGAGTGCTTTGAGTCCGGCCGGGTCCAGTTCAGGATAGCGGAGATCCAAGCTCTGCAAGGTTTCGATGATCGCGGCGGAAACCACCAGGCGCGCAAACCACTTGTGGTCTGCCGGGACCACAAACCAGGGAGCATCCTCCGTAGCGGTATGCCGGATGGTCTCGGTGTAAGCGTCCTGGTAGGCATCCCAGAAACTGCGTTCCCGAACATCCGCTTCCGAGAACTTCCAGTTCTTTTCTTTGCGTTGGATCCGGTCGAGGAAGCGTCTTTTTTGTTCGTCTTTGGAGAGGTGGAGAAAAAACTTACGCACGATCGTGCCATTGCGAGCGAGGTGCCGTTCGAAGTTGCGGATATCCTCAAAACGCTCCTCCCAAATGGAGTCCCGAATCAAGGACGGCGGAAGTTTCTGGCGTTGCAAGATCTCCGGATGCACCCGGACGATCAACGTCTCCTCGTAGTAGGAGCGATTGAAAATGCCGATGCGTCCGCGTTCCGGCAGGCATTTTTGGCAGCGCCACAGGTAGTTGTGATCGAGTTCCGTGGAGGTGGGTTCTTTGAACGAAAAGACCTGGCAACCCTGGGGATTGATGCCGGACATGACGTGCTTGATGGTGCCGTCCTTGCCTGCGGCGTCCATGGCCTGAAAGATGAGCAGGATCGACCATTGAGACTGGGCGTAAAGCCGGTCCTGCAAGCCCTGCAATTCGGCCACGCCCTGCCGGAGCAACTTCTGGGCGTCCTGCTTCCCGTGCATCTGGCCCGTGTCAGCCGGGTTGAATCGGCCGAGCTTAAACTTTTGGCCTGACGTGACACGGTAGGGCTCTACCAGTTGGCAAAGCAGGGAAGTTTCCATCCATGCAGCTTGCCATTTGCCGCCAGAGGGCGAAAGAAAAAGGAGCGGTGAGCGGCCGGAGCCGCCGGCTGCCTAACGGGCGACCGGGGCGAAGACCGGGGCGGAGGTACTTGAATCGAACTGAGGAGTGGACCTTTCGTCCTTGAACTCGACCTTGATCCCCTCCCTGGCCGTGCGAAAAAGCGGAAGGATGGGCCGTCCGATGTCGGTCTTTTTGTAGTTCCGGCCCTCCTGCTCGATGAAGAGGAAGGCTTCGAAAGAGCCGCCCGGATTTTCGCCGAGGAGAATTTCGATCGGGTAATTGGTCCCGCGCTCAAGATTGAGCCAGTTCCCAAAGAACAATCCACCCGTTGGCGGCTCTTCACTACTGGAGATTCTGAACTTGGCTCCACCATCGGGGTCGGGTGTCCAAGCGCCCGCATCCCGGGAGGATTGGCGGCTTCCATTGAGGACCACGCGGTTGCTCACCCGGACCAGGATCAGGTCATCGGCGTAGCCCACAAAGCGATATCGTCCGTTGGCGGGCGGGGAAAACTGGCCGGTATAGTGGATGACCCATCTCTTGGGCTCCACTTCATCGGCGACTTCAAACGCTTTCGTTGCCTCCTCCGCCGGCATGCGGGGGATGTAAAACTGCGTGGCGTACATTTCGCGGGAGACCCGGAAATACTTGTTGAGAATGCTGGGTCGCCAGTTGCCGTCCGTGAATTCCCGGACTTTTTCCGTGTAGCCGCCCGGGGCGGGGTTGCCATTGCGCAGCCGCTTGAGATCGTAGAAGACTCCCTTTAGGCCGCCTTCCAAAACTTCGTTCGAGCCGAAGAACGTCTTCATTGCCCGGCTCAGAGGTGCGGCGGAGGCCCCTGTCCCGGCACCGCCTGCGGTGCCGAAGGCAGCCGTCCCGGTGCCAATCACGCCGGTCCCGACGGGCAGGCTGAACGTCGTGGAGGGACTCACCGTGGCCGTGGCAATGACATCAAAAGTCTGCTCTGCCGCACTCGCCGCCGGTGCCAGCTCTGGCATGTCCATCGGAGGCGCATCGACCTGCACGGGATCATCCGTCAGAAAATCATCCACCGGCGTGTCATCGATCGGTTCCAAAGCGGAGGGAACCACCATCTCGCCGACAAAGGGTGCTTTTGGAATGATTCCGGGCACAAGCAC
>CALFVM010000249.1 GCA_937928665.1 uncultured Candidatus Methylacidiphilales bacterium | reverse complement strand
GCTTCCGGGTTGGAGCCATCTTCTGGCGGCGATGGCACCGGGCGTGGCGTTTTTCTTGGGGCAGGTCTTCACGTTTTTCGCGCTATCGAAAGGGGATGCCTCGGTGGCGACGCCGATCCTTAGCACCAAGATTATCCTGGTGGCCGTCTTTACCGTCGTGCTGTTGGGTGAACCGCTTGGAGCGCGGGTCTGGGTAGCGGCGGTGCTGGCCACCGGGGCAGTGGCCTTGATCCAGCGGGGGCGACCGGGCGGGCACGGGAAGGTCTGGCTTTCCATTGTGCTTGGGTTGATCAGCGCGACCGGATTTGCGCTGTGTGATGTGTGGATTCAGCGGGATGCGCCAGGGCTGGATCCGTTGGCGTATATCCCGATGGTCTTTGCTTGGGTAGGAGCGTGTTCGCTGGTGGCGATTCCGTGGGTGGGGCGGCGGATGGTCCGGGTGCCGCGCGGGAGCCGCGGAGTGTTGCCGGTGGCACTGGTGATTTTGGCAGTGCAGTGTTTGGCGATGGCGGTGGCCTTGGGATTCTTCGGGAGGGCGACCGAAGTGAATATTGTTTACAGCACGCGGGGGATCTGGACGGTGGTGTTGGTTTGGTGCGCGGGGCCGTGGCTGGGGAACTGGGAACGGGAGCAGGGCGCGGCGGTGATGGGCAATCGCCTGGCTGGGTCGGCGTTATTACTAGGGGCAATCTTCTTGGTTCTGGTTTGATTTTCCGGGCAGGGCAGGCACCTTCTGCGGGCTCGATGTCTGCGCCTCATTCAACTTTGGCACTCCGCTGCCGGGAGGTTTCCTACGCCTACGGCGAGCATCAGGCACTCAGTGGGGTTGACCTTGAGGTAAAGCCCGGTCTGATCTTTGGGTTGCTGGGGCCGAACGGTGGGGGGAAGACAACCCTGTTCAAATTGGCGGCCACGCTGACAAAACCGCAGGGGGGGACGATTGAGATTCTGGGGCAGCGGCTACCGGAGGGGGCACCCGCCGTCCGCTCGCGGCTTGGCGTTGTCTTTCAGCATCCGTCGTTAGATAAGAAACTCCGGGTTTGGGAAAATTTGAAGCATCACGGCCGGCTTTATGGAATGACGCCGGAGCGGATTGAACAGCGGAGTGATGAACTCTTGGAGACGCTTGGCCTAGGGGGGCGCAGAAAGGATGTGGTGGAAACTCTGTCGGGTGGGTTGCAGAGACGGGTGGAAATTGCCAAAGCACTTTTGCCCGGTCCGGAACTGCTCCTGATGGACGAACCTTCGGCGGGGCTGGATCCCGGGATTCGGCGGGATTTGTGGGAGTATTTGGCGGGATTGAAAAAGGCCGGGATGACGGTGATCGTGACGACCCATTTTTTGGATGAGGCGGAGCGGTGCGATGAGCTGGCAATTTTGGACGGAGGCCGGGTGGTGTCGCGGGGTTCGCCCGGGGTTCTTCGGGACGGCGTGGGGGGAGCGGTCGTCCGCGTGGACGTATCAGACGCTGACCGGGTGATGTCGGCACTGGGGGCAGTGGGCAAGGTGTCTTGCGAAGGTGGTGATCTGGTGGTGCGACTCACTTCGGGTGATGTCGGCGCGGCGGGGGAACAGGTTCGGGCGGCCATTGTCTTGGCCGGGGCAGAGTTGCGAGCACTGTCAATCAACCCGCCGTCGTTGGAAGATGTCTATGCGGCGGCCACTGGGCGGGCGTGGCGGGGGGAGGCGGAATGAAGCAGTTTTTTTGGGCACCGGTGATGACTTTGTGGCAGCGCGAGGTGGTGCGGTTTTTGCGGCAGCGCAGCCGGGTGGTCGGTGCGTTGGGGACGCCGGTGATTTTTTGGCTGTTCATTGGATCGGGTGTTGGGGAGGCATTCCGGGTTCCGGGGGTGCCGGAAGGGACGACGTATTTGCAATTTTTCTTTCCGGGCACGGTGATGATGATTGTGTTGTTCACCGCGATTTTTTCGACCATTTCGATTATTGAGGATCGGCGCGAGGGCTTTTTGCAGGGGGTGCTGGTCGCACCAGTGCATCCGTGGGCGGTTGCGTTGGGGAAGATTTTGGGTGGGGCGAGCCTGGCCTTTGGGCAGGGGCTGCTCTTCTTCGCATTGGCTCCGTTGGTCGGGCTCCGGTTTGGTTTGCTGGAGTTTCTGGCGGCGGCGGGAATTTTGGCAGCGGCCTCGGTCGCGCTCACCGCGCTCGGTTTCGTTTTTGCGTGGAAATCAACTTCGGTGCAGGGTTTTCATGGCATCATGAATCTCGTCCTGTTTCCGCTTTGGCTCTTATCGGGAGCCCTGTTTCCGCGGGAGACGGCAGCCTCCTGGATGGCCTTGGTGATGTCGCTCAACCCGCTGACATACGGTCTGGATGGGATGCGGGCGGCGTTGGCCGGGGGATCGGCGGGAACGGCCTGGCTCGGTGCGGGGGTCCTCGTGGTGGCGGGCGGGGTGCTGACGGCACTGGGGGCGCGGATGACCGCAGGGAGTTTCGGCAGATGAGCGAAGTTCGTCCGGCTTCGCCTGTGTTGCACCGGGCGGCGTTTATCGTGCTCGGTCTGATTATTGTTGGATTTGTGGCGGCCTATTTTCATGCCAGCATCCAGCACGCGGAGGGTTTGCGAGCGAATGAAGAACCGCTGCCGGTGTTTGCGCAGGTGCCGGACTTCCGCTTGACGGAGCGGTCCGGGCGGGAGATTGGGCTGGCCGATTTGCAGGGGCAACCCTGGGTGGTGGATCTTATCTTCACCAACTGCCCGGCAGCCTGCGGGATGATGAGCACGCGGATGCGGGAGATTCAGGAGGCGTTGCGGAAGACGCCGGAAATCAGGCTGGTCTCGATCACGGTGGATCCGGAACACGACACTCCGGAGGTGTTGTGGGCCTATGCCAACCGGTTTTTGGCCAAGCCAGACCAGTGGTGGTTTCTGACAGGGGATCCGGAAACAATCCGTCGGGTGGCGCATGAAGGGCTCTTGATGGGATTTGAGGAGACGCCGGAGGAAGAGTGGGAAAGGCTGGGGCGCTTCACCCACAGCACTCGGTTTGCCGTGGTGGACGGGCAGGGCCGGGTGCGGGGTTATTTTGACAGTGGCTCCCCCCGCGCGGTGGACGATGTGGTGCTGGCGATCGGCCGCCTGTTGCGTGAGGCACGGAGGGCGGAGCAATGAGCCCTTCAGATTTACCCCTACTCAATGCCTGCCTGAATGGTCTGACCACCTGTCTTTTGGTGGCTGGCTTCGTTCTGATTAAACAAGGAAAACGGGAGGCGCACCGGAATGTGATGGTGGCGGCACTGGTGACGTCCGCGTTGTTTTTGACCTCGTATTTGATTTATCACCTCGGGTTTCAACTCCAGACAAAGTTCCAGGCGGAGGGTTGGATCCGGTCCGTGTACTTCCTGGTGCTCGGGAGTCACGTCATTCTGGCGATTGTCAATTTGCCGATGATTTTGGCCACGGTTTTTCTGGCGGCCCGGGGCCGGTTTGAAACCCATCGACGGCTGGCCAGGTGGACGTGGCCGATCTGGATGTATGTCTCGGTCACGGGTGTCGTCGTCTATCTGATGCTCTACGTCTGGTTCCCGCCCGCCTGATTCCGGGGGGGATGGATATCCCCTTGCCAAGGGCGTGCCGGGTCTATTCTCTTGCTGAAGCAATGAGTGGCGGCGGCCGGATTGGAATTGGGTTGATTGTGGGATTGGCACTGGCCGCGGTGGTTGCGGTGGCCCTGCAACCGGCAACGCCTTTGCCTCCGCGTGAGTTTCCGCCATTGCCGCCGGGGGTGGCGGTGTCGGCTCAGCCGCCCGGGCAATATGGGGGAGTCTTGGTCCTGTCGAACGCGGGTGAGCCAACCGGGTTCAATCCGTTGGTGATTGAGGACGCGGATTCGGCGGAGATTTCGCGCTTGATGTTCACCGGACTGACGACGTCCGACCCGGTCACACAGGAGACCGTGCCCGCCCTGGCCGAATCGTGGGAGATCGGGGACGACCTCAAGACCTACACGTTCCGCCTGCGGGAAGGGGTGAAGTGGAGTGACGGCCATCCGCTGACGGCGGATGATGTGATCTTCACGTTTCAGGCGGTGTTCGATCCCGAAACGCCGAATCGTTACAGCCAGCAGTACACCATTGCCGGAGAGCCGATCCGGTTTGAGAAAGTCGATGAGCTAACCGTCCGGTTTATTACGCCGGATCTTTATGCGCCGTTTTTAAACGATATCGGGTTTGTCACGATCCTGCCGAAGCACAAGTTAGAGGGGGCACTCAAGGAGGGGAAACTGGCCCAGGCATGGACGATTCAGACCGGGATGGCCACGCCCCAGGAACTTGTGAGCAGCGGACCCTTCCGCCTGCTCTCCTACCGTCCGGGCGACCGTTTGTTGCTGGTGCCGAATCCTCATTATTGGAAGGCTGATTCGCTGGGGCAGCGGCTGCCGTATCTCAATCTTGTGGTGGTCAAATTTGTCAAGGATGCCAACGCGGAACTGGTGCTTTTTGCCACGGGCCAGACCGATATCAGCGGCGTGCCCGGGCCCGACGTGACTTGGGTGCGGCGGGGCGAAGCAACCTACGATTTCACCATTTACGAGCAAGGCCCTTCGTCGGGGATCTCTTTTATCTTCTTCAATCAGCACCCAGGCAAGAACGAGAAGGGTGAGCCATTTGTGCCAGCGTACAAGCTCCGTTGGTTCACCGACCGTCGGTTCCGCCAGGCGATTTCCCACGGGTTCGACCGCGAGGGGATTGTCCGGGGAGTGTTCTTCGGCCGGGCCACACCGCTGCACAGCATCATTGGGCCGGGAAACCTTCGCTGGCATAACGAGAACACGACCCGGTTCGATTACGATCCGGCCCGGGCGCGGGCGTTATTGACTGAAGCGGGTTTCCAGCGCGATCCCCGGGGTGGTCCGCTGCGGGATGCGGAGGGGAACGAGGTCGAGTTCGAGGTGTTGGTCCCGGCGGCCAGCGCGACATCGCCCCAGATCATCACGAGCTTTGCGGAGAACATGAAGGATTTGGGAATCTCGGTGCGGCTGAGCGCGATCGATTTCGGCACGATGATTGCGCGGACGTCGCAGACGTTTAACTACGAGGCGGGGATCATGGGATTCACCGGGGGCGGGGATCCGTCCGGGGGCAAAGCGATCTATCGGAGCGACGGGCGCCTCCATCTGTGGCATCCGGGGCAGAAGAGTCCGGCGACGGAGTGGGAGGCGCGGATAGATGAGATCATGGATTTATCGGAACGGACATTTGAGCGGGAGAAGAGGAAAGCACTGATTGACGAATTGCAGGAGATTTTTGCGGTGGAGCGGCCTTTAATTTTTTTGGTTACGCCTAACACGTATCTGGGCATCAAGAACCGGTGGCAGAATCTCTTTCAGGACATGCGGGGCCGGACGGTTTACGAGATGGAAACGTTATGGTGCCTGCCGGAGGGTTCGTGAAATGTCCGTGAAAAACGGATGACTTGAATAAGCGCATTCTGTGACCACCTACATTCTTCGGCGTATCCTAGTCAGCATCCCGATTCTCCTGATCGTGAGCGCGCTGGTTTTCTGGCTCATGAGCCTGGCGCCGGGCGATTTTCTGGATACCGCGCGGGGGCAGCGGGATATTTCGGAAGAAACCATTGCGGCTCTGGAAAAGAAATATGGGCTGGATCAACCGTGGCCGGCGCAATATGTGCGCTGGCTGGGGGGAGCGGTGCGGGGGGACTTTGGTTATTCGTGGACCTACAAGGTGGATGTGTCCGATCTTTTGCTGCAGCGGGTTCCGGCCACGTTGGGGCTTTCTCTGGCCTCGATGCTCATCAGTTGGTCGATCGCACTGCCGTTGGGGATTTTGGCGGCGATTTACAAGGACTCGATTTTTGACCGGGTCAGTGCGGTTCTGGCCTATGCGGCGATATCCTTGCCCGAGTTTTTTATCGCGCTGATCGCGCTCTTCATCGCGGCCCAGACCGGTTTGTTTCCGACCGGGGGGATGACATCGATCCTATCGGATTTCATGCCGGGGCCGGCGCGGGTGGGAGATTATCTTTGGCACTTGGCGTTGCCGGCGTTTGTCCTGGGGATCGGAGGGGTGGCCGGGGCGATGCGGATCATGCGGGCCAACTTTCTGGACAATATCCGGGCGGAGTATGTGACCACGGCCCGGGCCAAGGGATTGTCGGAGATGGTGGTGATGCTCAAACATGTTTTGCGCAATGCGATCAACCCCTTTGTGACTTCGTTGGGTTTTGCCTTCTCCGGACTGCTCAGCGGTGCGTTGTTGGTGGAGAATATTTTCAATTATCCAGGACTGGGCCAACTGACCTATCAGGCGTTTCTCCGGCAGGATCACTATACAGTGCTGGCCTCGGTCGTGCTGGGAGCTTCGATGTTGATTGCGGGTAACCTGCTGGCGGACATTCTTCTCGGAATCTCCGATCCGCGCATCCGGCTGGAAAAGGGGGGCTCCTTGAGCCGGCGTCAGTGGGGCTTAGCGGTGCTGGCGGTGGCGGCACTCCTTGCGGTCGGTTACCTGGCAGGATTTTTGCCGTGGGGCGAGCGGTGGTTTTGGGGTTGGCTGAAAAACGGGTTTTTCGGGGTGATTGGCCTGGGAGGGGTGTTTGTCGTCGTGTCAGGGTGGCCGGTGATTCGTCGCATCGGGCGGGATCTCCTGCGGAGCCCGTGGGGGGTGTCCGCTTTGGGCCTGTTGACGGTATTCTATGCGGCGGCACTTTTTGCTCCGTTCATTGCCCCTTACTCGGTCACCAGTCAGGATTTGGCCCAAACCTATCATCCCCCGACCGCCCTGGTGTGGAAGGGTGGCCGCCTGCATTTGCAGCTTTATGAAAATGTCGATCCGAGCGCGGCCGATTATCGGAGGAAGGCAGGCGAAACGGTGCCGATTCGCTGGTTTGTTGAGGGGGAGCCCTACAAACTGTTTGGGTTGATACCAGCGAGGACGCACTTGTTCGGGGTGGAGGCACCGGCACGGATTTATCTGTTTGGGAGTGATGCAACCGGGCGGGATGTCTTTTCCCGGATGCTGTATGGGTCGCAGGTGTCGCTCTCAATCGGTCTGATCGGGGTGACCGTGACCATGACCTTGGGTTTCCTGATCGGGGCCCTTTCGGGCTACCTTGGCGGAGCCTTTGATGGGATCGCCATGCGGGCGACCGAAGTGATTATGTGCATTCCGGGGCTTTACCTGCTGATTGCGCTCCGGGGGGCCCTGGCTCCCTATTTCCGTTCGGATGAGATGTTCGTCCTGATTGTTTTTATCCTGAGCTTCATTGGCTGGACGGGAACAGCCCGGATCATTCGGGGCATGACGTTATCCCTGCGGGAACGCCCGTTTGTTCAGGCGGCTGAAGCCATGGGCCAGAGTCGGTTCCGGATTCTGGTGTGGCACATTCTGCCGAACATCGCGGGGTATTTGGTGGTCAGTGCGACCCTGAGTATCCCAGGCTACATTATGGGTGAGGCGAGTCTGAGCTTTCTGGGTCTTGGCATCCAGGATCCGGAGGCGTCGTGGGGTTTGATGCTGTCGCAGGCGCAGCAGATGAAAGTCATCATGCTCGGTTTCCTCTGGCTCTTCCTGCCCGGTTTGGCCATTTTCCTGACGGCACTTTCCTATAACCTTCTTGGCGACACGTTGCGCGATGCCATTGACCCGAAATTCCGAACCGAAGCCCGCCGATGAACACGCCTTTGCTTGATGTCCGCAATCTTGCCATCACCTTCCACGGTGCCTCGACAACCGAGGCGGTTCGTGGGGTTTCCTTTTCGGTGGGGGAGGGCAAGACGGTGGCGATTGTGGGGGAGAGCGGCTCGGGGAAGAGTGTGACCGCACTGGCTTTAACGCGGCTGTTGCCTCCGCCGCCGGTGACGAAATTGTCGGGTGAGATTTTATTCCGGGGGGTTGATCTGCTGAGGCAATCGGAAGCGGAGCTGAGGCGGATTCGTGGGGCGAAGATCGCCTATATTTTCCAGGAGCCTTCCAGCTCGCTTAACCCGGTGTTTACGGTTGGGCATCAGGTTGCGGAGGCGGTGCGGTTGCATCGTCCGGAAATTGCGGATGTGACCGAGGAGGTTATCCGCGCGCTTGACTTGGTCGGGATACGGGACCCGGAATTGCGGCACAAGGATTACCCGCACCAGCTTAGTGGGGGGATGCAGCAGCGGGTCATGATTGCGATGGCCCTGGCCTGTCGGCCTGCGTTGTTAGTGGCCGACGAGCCAACGACGGCACTGGACGTGACGATTCAGGCGCAGATTATTGATTTGCTCAAGAAACTGAAAGCGGAGCTGGGGATGGCGATTCTAATGATCACGCACAACTTCGGGATCGTGCACGGGTTTGCCGATGAGGTGGTGGTGATGTTCCGGGGCAAGATTGTTGAGCATGGACCGACCGAGCGGGTGTTGCGGCAGCCGGAGCATTCGTACACCAAGGCGTTGATTGCCTGTATTCCAAGGTTAGGGCGCAAGCAGGCGCGCTTGACCACGATTGATCACGCTGCGCTGGACGCGGCGGGTTAACGGCGCGGGGATGATTGGGTCAGTGCGGGGCTGCGGGAGGTTTCCACCAATCGGCTTTAGGGACGAGCTTGGGTTCGGCCGGATCAGCGACGTAGTGGGGAGAGGTGATGACGACACCGGCTTCGTTAAAGGCGTCGAGGATGTTGGCGTGGAGTCGGGTCAGGGTCGGGCCGCGTTGTTCGGGGAAGCGGGTGTGGAAGACGAGGCGGTATTGGACGTAGAAGTCGTCGAGGGCGGTCTGAAGAACGAAGGGGGCGGGATCTTTTTCGATGTCCGGGGTGTTGGCGGCGGCGTTGAGGAGGAGGGCGTGAACCTGACGCCAGGGGGTGTCGTAGCCGATGGAGATTTGGGTGAAGATGGCAACGCCGCCGTCCTTGGCGAGGCGCGAGAAATTGGTAATGGAGCCGCCGAGCAGGTAGGAGTTGGGGATGCTGACTTCTTCGCGCTGGACGGTGCGGAGGCGGGTGGTGAAGACGCCGAGGTGGACGACGGTTCCCTCCGTGTTGGCGGCGCGGATGAACTCACCGAGGCGGAGGGCGCGGGAGTAGAGGAGGAGGATGCCGCTGGCGGCTTGGCCGACGAGGCTGGAGGCGCCGAGGGAGACCATCAGGCCGAGGAGGACGCCGAGACCTTTGAATGCCTCCGTGCCGCTGCCAGGAAGGTAGGGGTAGGACATGCCGAAGGCAATGATCCAGACGAGAAAAGTGGCCAGGCGCCGGGTGGGTGCGGCGATTTCTGAATCGATCCACGGGTTGCGGACTGCGCCGACCTCGACCCGTTTGAAGTAGAGGGCGAGGCTCTGGTTGATCAAGCGGGCCGTCAGAAAAATGATGGCGACTGCCAAGAGGCCGGGCAGGGCCGTCAGGACAGCTTGGCCCAAATCGGCCAGGGTTTCATTCCGGATGTCCCGCATCTGAACGCCGAACCAGCGGGTGGTGGGGAAGACGCGAAGGCAGAAGCCAACCGCCAAATAGATGGCAATGAGGGCGATAAAGGCGGAGATGAGAAGAATGACAGCGCGGATGAACTCAAGCAGGTGTCGGGTGGCAATGACGGGTAGCCCCTTGGCGGCAAGTTGCTCAATTCTTCGGGCCGCGATTCGGGAAACCCGGCGGGTGAGCGTGCCGCGGGCCCAAGCCAGGGCACTGAGGAGGAGGGCGAGTAATAAGCAGGCCAGGGCGATCTGGAGCCAACCCCGGAGCAGGTAGCCGGGTTGTTCTTGTTCGCGATCGGCCCGAATGGCCCCGCGCACGTTGTTGGCCACACTTTGGGCTGCATCGGAAAGGTCTTGGTCCGGGAGTAAATCGCCTGGAAGGAGGGTGAGCAGCCAGACGCCCGCGATGGTTACACGGGCCCGATCTTCATCGGTTTCAACGGCGACCTCCAGCAGTTCGTGGTCGGCCAGGACCCGACGGAGCGTTTCCCGGGCGGTATCTCGACGGACCGCCGGGGGATGGCCGCCCATGGTGGCGCGAAAGGTGACAATCTCGGTCCCGGCCCAGATTAGGGTGGCGGGTTCCGGCTTGGGAGGGTCCTGGGGGAAAGCCGGGAGAGGGGCGGTGAGAAGGGCAAGCACCAGGACGGTGGTGGTCCGGATGGATCGAATCATGCGGGGATTCTTGTAAAAGTGCCGATTGCCCGGACAGCCACTTGGCCACTCCGGCCTTCGACTTCGCCTTGGATGAGATTCACGGTGGGCAATTCGGTGCTCAACCCATCGTGAAGGGGCACAATCTCGATCCCGGCCTGGTTGAAGGCCCGGAGCAGGGTGTCAAACCAGGGGGCGTAGCGAAGGCCTTCTAACTCGGCGTGAGCGGTCAGGACATGGAAGCCCGGCTGCGAGGCGAGGTGGACGATCTCTGCGGTGATGGCCTCAAGGGTGCGGCCGGGCAGGCCGAGGCGTTCGTCAAGGGTGGGCAGGTCGGTGGGAATCTGCGGGGTGCGGAAGGTGGCTGTGCCGATCTTTGGGAGGAAAGGGCCGAGCCCACGAGTGTCGCTGGCGTAATCCAGGCCGAGAGTGTCATAGGCAGCGAGGCTGGCGGGACAAGCTTGCCAACCGGGGGCGGCAGCGCAGCGGGCGGGAACGCCGAAGATGTCATGGTAGGTGGAAGCGGCGAGGTCGAGCTGGTGCCGGACCTGGTCGGGGCTCATGGAGTGGACGTAGTCCTGCCAGGTGAAATGGTCGTGGCAGTGGATACCGGTTTCGAAACCGAGATCGGCGACGCGACGCATGATGGCGGCGTGGCGTCGTCCGATATGGGGCCCGGGAAGGAGAGTGCCGTAGAGCAGAGTTTTCCATCCGTAGTTGCCAGCGACATGGGTCCGGGCGACCTTGGAGAAGAAACCGGGCCGGAAGACGCGGCGAATGGCGCGACCCGTATGATCGGGGCCGAGCGAGAAGAAGAAGGTGGCGGGCGCGTGGTGCCGACGGCAGATATTGGCCAGCGGGAGAACGCCATCCCGGGTGCCACGATCGGTGTCGACATCAATCTTGAGAGCGACCGTGCGCATGTCGGGAAGGATTACGAAATGGAGACCGGGCAACAAGCACGGAAATCGGGACGGTTCCGGCTTGTGCGGGGCGGAGAAATGGCGAGGGTGAGGCAGGAGGTTCAGAATGGCCCGTTTACCCGGGAAGATTGATTTTACCCAGTTCTACGACTTGCTAACCGGGCCGGAGCGGGCGCGTTTCGATGCGGCGTGTGAGCGGAAATGGGTGACCGGGGGAGAGGTGATCCTGCAGGAGCGGGAGGCTTCGGATTGTGTTCTGGTGATCGATGACGGGACCGTCGAGGTCATTATTGATTCTCCGGGGGTGCGCGACCCAGCACCGCTGGCCTATCTGGGCAAGGGGGATATTTTGGGGGAAATGGGGGTGCTCAACCGCCAGCCCCGGTCGGCCACCGTTCGGGCAGTGGGCGATGTTCACTATCGCCGGATCGAGGCAGCCGTGTTCCTCGATTTGGTGGAAACCTTGCCTGGTCTGGGGCTGTTTCTCTCGTATTTGTTGGCGGAGCGGTTGGCCCACACCACGTCGAACACGGTGTACAACAGTTTCTGTGTCGACCTGAGCGGGAAGCTCCCGAGCTTTGATCTCCTGGCCGTCCTGCAAACCATTGATGCCAGCCGGGTTCCCGGTCGCCTCAAGCTCTTCGGTGCGGGCAAGGAGGAACTGGGCACGCTTTTCATTCGGGATGGCATGGTGACGCACGCCCAGTTCCGGCACCTCATGGGTTTGCAGGCGTTCAAGCAGCTCCTTTTGGAACCGGCAATGGAGGGTGCTTTCAATTTCATCAAAGGCGAGGAGGCACCGTGGGATCTGGCGGCAGAGAGCCGGGTCGATCAATCGCTGGGCGCCTTGCTCCTGGAGTCGGCGGTGGAGCGGGATGAGGTGGAACAATTGCCGGAGGATTTCCGGCGGATGGAGGGCTTGATCGCTCGAACAAGCGACCAGGTTGACCCGTCGGTGGTCCATGACTCCGGGCTGCAGGTTCTCCAATTGATCGAGCGCGAGCCCCTGCCGCTCCATGCGGTGTGGTCCCGGCTCAACCTTTCCACCCTCGACCTCGCCCGTGTCTGCGGGAGGCTGGCCGACCTTGGGCTGCTTGTCCGCCTTTGATTAACGGCTTGCGACCAGCCAGCCGGGAGAAATGGCGGACCATTTTTGGCTGCCAGCGTAGGCGAAGTGCCGTTGGTAGTGGCGGCTGGAAACGGCTTCCCGAACGAACGGGCGGGAGGAGTAGGTCGGGTCGAGAATAAGGTCCTGACCATCGGCGGTCAGTTCGAGCCAGGCGTGGGTTTCGCGGGAAACAGGCGTTCGCACGCCAATGACCAAGATCATCCCATGGATTCCTGCCCGGCGCAATTCATCGAGCAAAAGAACGGCTTTTCCTTTGCAATCGGCGCGTCCAGCCGTCCGAACCTGATCAGGGGTCGGCCAGGTATCCTGAAAGCGATAGGGCATCCGGTGAATGGGCCGCATCCGGGCTGCGATTTCCGCAAGGTTCACTTGGGGCACTGGTTGGTAGGCGGCGGAGACGAGAAACTTGTGGACGGGCTGCATCTGATGATCGTAAGGCGTGACGTTCACCGGCACCCACAGGGCCTGTGCGGAGGAGCCGAGAAGGCTGCCTGCCAAGAGAAAGATCATCACGCGGCTCACCCTTCCTGCAGGTGCTTGGGGAATGCCAAGACCTTGTGGGAATGTAAGCGGTTGGTAATCAGATGATTATGTCAAAACACTTCCCAAGTTTAAGGTAAGAACTGTCAAGTTGGTTTACATGTTATGTCAAGGATATTGGCATTTTCCTTGTGGAGGCATCGGTGAGTGATTAGACTAACCGGATGGCATCGGCTGGGGTTGTGGTGATCATTGACGATGAACCCGCCATGGTGCGGACATTGCGGGAGATTTTTTCGTTCAACGGGTATCATGCCGTTCCCTTTGCAGATGCGCCGAGCGCGTTGGTGGCGTTACGGAATATGAAGGTGGACCTGATCGTGACCGACGTGCACATGCCGAAGATGACGGGGATTGATCTGGTGAAGCGGCTGCGGGAAGCGGGGGATCGGACACCGATTATCCTGATGACCGGGCAGGCGACGGCGGATTTGGCGATCGAAGGGATTGAGGCGGGGGCCTTTGATTTCGTGGAAAAGCCGTTCAAGCCCGAGGCCATTCTGCATCTGGCGGCCAAAGCCATTCAGACGGGGAGATTGGCGTCGCAGACCGTTCGACTGGGAGACGGTCCCTTGGTTGGAACGCGCAAGCCTTCGCTGGTGGGGAAATCCCCGGCGATGCTGGAGGTGTGCAAGTTTATTGGCCGGGTGGCCAAGACGCCGGCCACGGTCCTGATCCAGGGTGCCACGGGGACGGGAAAGGAACTGGTGGCACGGGCGATTTTCCAGCATAGCGACCGGCGAAATGAACCGTTCCTGGCAGTCAACTGCATGGCGATTCCGGAAGAGCTCCTCGAGAGCGAACTTTTCGGGCACGAGCGCGGCGCCTTTACGGGAGCGCAAATCCGGAGGATCGGACGGTTTGAGCAAGCGGCGCGAGGGACTCTTTTTCTGGATGAAATTGGCGATCTCCAGCCGGCCATTCAGGTCAAACTGCTGCGGGTATTGCAGGAGCGCAGCGTGACGCCGGTTGGCAGTCACAAGCCGGAGGCGGTGGATTTCTGGTTGGTCAGTGCCAGCCACCGGGATCTGGCGGCCATGGTGCAG
>CALFVM010000248.1 GCA_937928665.1 uncultured Candidatus Methylacidiphilales bacterium | reverse complement strand
TGCGCCAGATTCCGCTACGCATCGATGAGGTTTACCTTTTGGGTAACGACGTGGAGGATGTCATTCCCCCACCACTCGGTTTTGAGCAAGGCCCGCAAGCGGTGGGGGGTGAAATTCTATGCCGAACTGTTGCGGCGCACCGTGGAGCCTGCGATGGAGTGAACGTATTCGGGGTCGTCCCGGGACTTTTGGGATTAGCGTTTTCTAGGGAGCTTGCGTGCTCGGTAGGACCATGAAACGATAACAATCCTATGGGGCCTCATGCGACTCAGGTTTTTCTTCATAATCCCGAAGCCCTGCGCGTGGAGGTTCTGCTTGATCGCGGTGAGTTGAAACTCTGGTGGTCTCCCGATGCGGGGGTGTCCTCGGAAGCCTGTTGGCGGAACTTTTCCAACCGGGACGATCATCTCTGCGTCTTTGAATCGATTCGGATCGAGGGGTTTCGGTTGGAAGATTTTGAATATTGTGACTATGACGCCTACTTTGCCCGAATCCGGTTCGCCACGGGCATGCTGGAGATCGCCACGGTGCCCGACGCTCCGGTGGTGTTGCTCGGAGCCGACCGCCCGTTTGCGGTGGCCGTGGCTACGGGGCGGTATGATTCCCGTTGGGCGTTTTCGGAGACGGCTTGGGAGATTCGCCGGGTTGAGCCTGCGGGGGAGTTTGCTTTTGTTGCGGCGGTGACCCCGGGGGCGGGGAAGCTGCTTCACCAGCCGATTCACGAGCCTTGGCGACGCTGGTTTAGCCGGGCCGAGGTGCGGGCGGGCGGAGTCTTGGCCATCGGTGCGGGGCGGGCAGGAGTTCCAATTTTGGAACGGGTTACCGAACTGGCGGCCAAGCCGTTGGCGTGGACGGCTGAAAACACTCGGGCGCAGGTGGCCGCTGATCTGGTTGACGGGCTTCCCCAGTTTACAATCGATGGAGTCTTGGCTAACATTTACGGTTCATCCCGTCGCTCGCTTCACTCGGCGATTGATCGGTCGGGCGCGATTCGGGCGGCCTTCAAAGAAATTTACTACCTGATCTGGCTGCGGGACGGGGCTTTTTGTTTCAACTACCAGGCGGCGTCCGGCTGGATGCATCGACACGCGGAATGGTGTGATTTTGTCTGCGCCAACCCGCTCGAGGTTCATGAGCCCGGAGTGCCACCGGGCCGTGCGTTTGGCCAACTCGTCAGCCGGACGTATGGGAAGCTGGAGGAAGACGGCATCTACTACGCGGTTTGGTCGGTCTTTACCCAATTTGTTCAGGGAGGCCGGGTCGCATCGGGTCAGGTTGCCGTTCTGGAAGAGGCGATGCGTTGGGTCGAGGGCTACATTTTTGACTCGGACCGGGGCTTGTTTGGGCAGCACTTTGCGGATGAAAGCCCGGTCGGTCGCTCCCGCGATGCGGGCTGGGACGGAGCCATTGGAAAGCCCGGCGGCGAGCCTGGCATTGCTCTGGACGGGCGGCCGATTTGGCGGAGTTATGATTGTTATATCAATCTGCTGATGTTCGGGGCATATGGGATGTTAGCTGCCTTGCCCGACTGCTCTCAACCAGCCGGCTATCGGGCGAAAGCCTCCGCCCTGTGGGAACAGGTGGGAGCCTTTCTTGGTGGCGAGGGATTGCCGCCTTACGGGGAACTCCTTTTGGAAGATGGAAGCCGGGTGATCGCCCCGCCTTACCGGCCCAGCCGTTCGGTCTATGTCTGGGCATTTTGTCTGCCCGGGCTTGCTCCGATCCCCGGCATCGATGCGATCCGGTGGCGTTTGCTGCAGGATGTCATGGCGCAGCCGCAAGGTCATTGGATCAACGGGATTGCCGCGTTGGTTGCCTCCCTGGACACGCTGGTTTGTGGGGAGGACAGACTTGTGGAGGTACTTGAAGTGCTGGCCGCCCAAGCTGAGCGACCGGGCAGGTTCCTGCCGATGGGCGGGGCGATGCCGGAGAAATTTGACGCTGTGGACGGGGTCTATTGGGATGACATCCGCCCCCAGGCATTTGCCCAAAGTGCTTTTCTGGCTGCCTGCACGAATTTGGGGGTTCGACGGCTTCCGTTTGGGTTGGCGGTGCGTCCGACGCGGACGCTGAAACGCTTGGAGAGCTATGCCTGGGGCGAGAGCCGGATCGATTTTGTCCTCACCTCGCTTCTCGATGCGCGAGCCTTGCTGGTAAACGGAGAAAAGGTCGAAGGGACTCTGCAAATCCCTGACGGGTTGCTGCGGCCGGGTTTGAATGAGATTGCCCATGTGGAAGGTGGGGACGGTCCGTGTTGGGTTCGCTCGACGGTCCGCCTGCTCGGGGTTAGGTCCCAGGGCGGTCTCCGTGCGTACGAATTGGAGGCTTTTGGGTTGAGTGAGGTGGTCTTTGATTGTGATCCCGGCGTGGTGATTCTGGCTGGGGATGGGATGGAACGCACGGTCGAGTTCCTGGCGGAGGGTCCACTTTGGTTTGGTCGTTTCGAGGCGGTGGGGCGACATGAGCTCCGGGTCAGGTCAACGGCCTGACGTGGTCGAGGGTGGACCGCGGCAGGCGGACGGGTCAGGAAACCTGGGCGAGAAAGGTGCGCAGAGTTTGCTCCACGCGGCGGTGGGCGATGGTGAGGGGATCGAGGTCGGCAGCGGTGAGCGGGGCGTTGCCGAGTTTGGCCTGCTTTTCAAGGACAGAGGCCGCTTCGTGGA
>CALFVM010000247.1 GCA_937928665.1 uncultured Candidatus Methylacidiphilales bacterium | reverse complement strand
ATCGGCGCCGACGCCTGGCGCGAAGCCACCAAGGAGACCGGAAAGTGACGGCAAACCCCATCACCAGCACCCAGGTCCGATTCACTCCATGAGGGTAGCGTTTCCGTCGGGAGGGGCAAGGGCAGGCCGGGTCGCAAAGTCGATTTCCCCGACAACTCTTTCCCGGGTCTCAACGTCTTCCGGCTTGGTCCCGCTTAACGGCAGGAGAACCCGGATCAAGCGGACCACGCGGACGTCCACCCCGTTACGCACCGCCTCCCGAGCTGCCAGAGCCAGGAGTTGGTCCCGTTCTGCGTCCCGCCTCGACCCAGCGGCCTGTTCGATGAATTTTCTCCAGCCTTTTCCTGAGGCGCCAAGGAACGAACTGTCCCGGTCACCGAAGGTCCAGACGGTTCCGCACGTCCCCTCGACCTCCAGACGGAAATCGGTCCGGAACGGGCGGACATCGGGGGCAAACATCCCCCAATCCTGCTGAAGCTGGGCCAAATGGAGCGGCCGCCACAGCCAGCCTGGCGCGAACCGCGCCGATAAGCCCCAAGTTCGCCGCAACGTCCCATCTGCCGAAACCAAAGCTGTCAGGCCAAAAAACGCCACCCACACCATGCCCCATCCGCGCCGCCTCCGCATCTCGGCGACCGGAATCGTCCACCCCGGACGTGTGGCCCACCTCGCCCAGTCCTCCGGCTGCACGAGCAACAGGTTGGCAGCAAGCATGAGCCACGGGAGCAGCCCCAAATCCATCCCGATCACTAAGGCCGCCTGAAAAATCGTCGTGAGGATCAGTGCCGCCCGCCGTGGCCAGGGCCGGAACCACGGACAAAGAATGAGGCAGGCGATCCCTCCCTCCACCCACGGCACGCCTCGCCCGATCCAGGCAAGCAACCAGCCGGGAAGTATCGCCGCCAAGCCCGCGCCTATGGGTGAGCCCAGCGATCCTGCTAAGGCGCGATGGAGTGCCTCTCCCGTCTGCCACGCCTCTCCAGTCTTGGCCAAGCCTGCCAAACCATAGACCAACGCCAACTGCCCCAGGAGGGCCAAGCCTGCACCCGGAAATTCCGTCCCGCCCGCCTTGAACCGCAGCAGGCGATCGAGGGAGAAGGCGGCACCGCACCGCAGCGGCAAACTCCAGAACAGCATCCCGACCAAAAACACGTCCCCAGCATGACCCGTCATCAGATTCACGTTGGTGAACCATCCAAATGTCAATAAAGCCACCACCTGCGCCCATCGGGTCATCCAGCCCGCCGTCCATGCCGCCGCGGAGACCATGCCTGCTGCTGCCAGCATAACGATGGCCTCACCCGGCCATGGTCCGGTCCAGCCCTCCACCAGCCGCATGAGGTCACCACTCCGCCGAAGCCCTTCCCGAAGGTAAAGCGGATCAAGGTGCGCCACCCGGTCGGACCATTCCGCAAGAAGCAACAGTCCGGTCGCCAGCCGCCATAACCCAAGCGACTCCGCCGGAATTTGCCAGGCACCCCGGCCCGCCGCCAGCACTCGCATCACGACTCCAGTTTTGCCGGAGAATCGGGAATGGGAACCGCGAAGTGGCGGGAAGCCGCTTGAAAAGCGACTTTGGTAATCGCCTAAAACTGGCGGCGAGCTTCATTGACTTGATTCCAGGGCGCTTCCTATAGTCCTGCCGTGGACGAAGATTCCATCTGGGTTCACCAGGCCGGTCCGCTCGGGATCGTCAAGGTGAACGGGCGCGGCTCGTTCCGAACGGCGCGCCTGGTTAAACTTTTCGGCGAGCAGGCCAGTGCCTTGGGTGTTTCCAAGATCGCCTACGACCTGCGTGACTGCACCTACATGGACAGCACCTTCATGGGGGTTATGGCCAGTCTGGGGGCGGCCCAGCGCAAACAGACCGGGGAACCGCTCCAGGTCTTCAACCCCTCTCCCCGCAATCTTGAGCTGATGGAAAACCTCGGGCTGAACCATCTGCTCGACATCCAAGCCGGCCCGGGCCCGACCCCCCGCGCCGCCCGTCCTGTTGAAATCACGGCCGAACCCGAGTCCAAACAGGAAATCTCGGAAATGATGCTCGACGCCCATGAAGCGCTCGTCGAGATCAATCCAGCCAACGCCGCCCAATTTCAGGATGTCATCTCTTTCCTCCGCGAGCGCCTCGGCCTGAACGTCGCCTGACCTGCGGAATGCTAAGCTTTCTTATCATTGTTGTCCTTCTTGGGCTCGCCGTTTACCTCCGCCGGGCCCTGGCCCGTGCTGAGGCCGAGGCCCGCGCCCGCACCCGCGATGTGGAAGCTCTTCAACAGGAGCGGCAGTTGGTCGTCGATTTTCTCCACGACATTGGCGAGGCCTTTGAAAACGGAGTCGATCGCGAACGCATTTTCAACGCCATCCTTTCCTCTGTGGTCAAAGTCACCCACGCCAAAAGCGGGGCGGTCTTTCTCAAGTCAGCCGATGGCGAGAATCTCTGCGCCGCCGACGTCTTCGGCTTGTTTCCACCCAGCCAGCCTCTGCCTAGAGACATGGTTGCCAAAGTGGCCACCCGCACCGATTACTTGCGCCAAATCCTTCAGCACCAGCCCATACCGCTTCGTCCGGGCAACCCCATCGCCGACGTTTGCATCAGCGGTCAGCCTCTCCTTGCCAATGATCCACGGGGCGACTTTCGCTTCCCGGCCATTGAGGACGACACCCTCCGACTCGATTGTTTCCTCGCCGTACCCATGGTTTACCGGGGCGAGCGTCTTGGCGTCATCGCGTTGGCCAACCGGACCCTGCCCGGAGGTTTCACTGAGGCCGATATCAACATGGCCCATTCCATTGCCGAGCAGGCGGCCTTCTCC
>CALFVM010000246.1 GCA_937928665.1 uncultured Candidatus Methylacidiphilales bacterium | reverse complement strand
GTGGGGGTGGAGGGTAGCGGCACGAAAGCCTTGGCGGTGGATTTACTGAAGTGGAGCGGGGTCACGCCAGAGAACGCGACCATGGTGGATCTGGGCCGTGAGCAGGCAATGGAGGCTCTCTTGGCCGCGGAGGTTGACGCGGTATTTCATGTCGCAGGCGGTGGTTCTCCGACCCTGCAGCGTTGGGCGGGCGATCCCCGACTGCAGATTCATTCCTTTGCTGATGCGGATGCCTACGTGCGGCGTTTCGGATTTCTGACCAAAGCGGTGCTGCCCCGGAGCGTCTATGATTTGGCCAGAGACATTCCCGCACAGGAGATTGAGCTGATTGCACCGGCGACGGCTCTGGTAGCGACTGAGGATTTGCACCCGGCTCTGGTTTATCTGTTTCTGGAAACTGCCCGGGAACTTCACGGGGGGCATAGTATTCTGGCCAATGCGGGGCAGTTCCCGAATGCGGACAATCTGGAGTTTCCGCTGCACCCGGAAGCCGAGCGGTATTTTCAGCACGGGCCATCGTTCCTCCAGCGCTACCTACCGTTTCATTGGGCAGTGCTGATTGACCGGACCAAGTTTTTGGTGTTGCCGCTATTGACGCTCCTCATCCCTTTGGTCCGGATTGCGTATCCGACGTATCGGTGGTCGATCCGGCGTCAAATTTGGAAGTGGTATCGGATGGTTCACGCGATTGAAGAGGATTATCGGCGGGGAAAGGGATCGCGGGAGACGATCAAGGACCGCATTCTGAGCCTGGAGACGAAGCTGGCCGAGGTGCATGTGCCCCTGGCTTATGCGGCTGAGCTTTACACGCTGCGCCATCATTTGGTGATGATTCGGAAGCGGGTCGATCGGGATGAGTTGAAGGAGGTTGGGCAACCGCTGTCGGGGAAGGTTCGGAACGAGGGGATGCCAGGAACTGAGTCGGACGGATCTTCTTTGCGGCCGGGGTGAGGCGCGGTCTCCAGGGTAGGGAATCAGGGTGCGGTGATCAGGTAGTAAACGGTGTCAGGCCGGAGTTTGATGGTAGGGCCGGAGGCGGGTTCGCCAGCGGGGTATCCGTTGAAGTCAAGAGGGGTGATTTGGAGCCGGGCGGCGTCGGGACGCTTGAGCGTAACGATTCCGGTGAGGGAGCGAATGAGCCACGGGTCGGTTCCCATGCTGGCAATTCGCAGGATGCCTTCTCGGACGGGTTCAGTTTTGAAGTTGCTTGGCTTTTCTTCAGTCATGATCTGGAGGAGAAGGCGTTGGGCTGAGGCGATGGGTTGGTTGTCGAGCGGAACGAGGAGGATTGAGGCCAAGTCGAGGTCCGAGGAAATGGCAAGGGCTGGCAAATCGATGGGACCGGCGACGGCGAGGTTGCCGACAGCACCCTGGGCTTTCGGGCCGGTCAGGCGGAGGAGACCCTTGCCATAATCGAGAAGGATTTCACCCGTGGAGGCGGCAACGGTTTGAGCGGCTGGATTGAGGAACTTATCGAGGGGCTGAACTTTGGTTGGATCAGGATTGTCGGCGATGGTGACGGCGGTCCGTCCGATGAGGTGGACCATGGGATCGATTTTGTCGTTAGCAACGGGTGCGGAGCCGGTCCCGAGATCGGCCTTGCGAAGTTCGTCGAGGTTGGCGGATTGGACGAGAGGGGTGCCCGTGAGGGCAAGAATATCGTTAAGTTTGAGCCCGACGTGGGCGATGAGGTCGCCTTCGTGCAGGAGACCCTGGCGGTAGATCAGGGCGGTTGCCGGAAACTGACCCATTTGGGTGGGGCTCATGAGGGTCCATGGCTGCATGAAAAAATTGGGTTTTACTTCCCATTTAGCTCCGTCGTGAGCGAAGTGGACGATGGCGTCGCTGCCCTGCAGGGCTCCGTAGACGGCGAAAAACGCCGGGGCTTCGACGCGGTAGCGGTTGGGCCGGTTGAAAGTTGTCTCGGAGATCATGGAAGGAAGGCCGTTGTATTTCGGATCAAAGGCCGGATGGGAAATTTCGCGCGGTTTGCCTGGCTCGGGCGGATCGAAGCGGAGTGCGCTCCGATGGGCGAAGGTGTGGCCGTCGCGGATGGACCAGGCAGCGTTGTCGCCTTGGTGGGTGCCGCCCCAATACCCGTGGCGGTCGATGAAATCTCCCGGGGTATAGCTATACTTTTCGAGGGGACCAAGGATGTCGTTATTCGCCGTGGTCCAATTGGATGCGGTGACCAGACCCTTGAAGCCGAGCTCCCGGAGGAACCGTATTTGGGCGGCGTAGAAGCCCCGCTGGCTTTCCAGAAGGAAGTGGGCTGTGTCTTGGTCGCGCGGGGTGCGTTCGGAAAAGATGTTGTAGAGCGGACGGAAAGCAAGACGGCCTTCACTCGAGTTGTCTTCGGGGAGTTTCATCCCGTTCCAGGCCTCGTAGGCTTTGTCCAAGGTGCCATATTTTTTCTTGGCCCAGTCTCCGAATTGTTTTTGGAGCATGCGCCGCTGGGGGACAGGGATGCGGTCGTCGCTGAAGGTCCAGAAGAAGTAGGAGTCTTCGTTCTGGATTTCGACGCCGAAAACGGCCGGGTCATCCCGGAGTGCAGGGCCGCCGTTGGCAGGTTTGGCTTCGAGGATGGTTTTCCACCAGCTCTGATAGACCTTTTGAAAGTCGGGATTGAACATGAGGGCGGCAAAGGGATGTTTCTGGCCGTCGTAGCCTTCGAGAAAAGGTAACCCGGCCTTGGGGGTCATCCATAGGGGGAAGTAGATGGAGAGGTGGGTGTAGATGCCCTCGGCCTTCATGGCCGCGACAATTTCGTGCAGATCGGCGGCGGCGTTAGGTTTGATCTCACCGGTGTCCCGGTCGAAGACGCTCCCGTGGAAACGGACGAGGTTGACGCCGCGTTTGGCGAGCTCACGGGCGGCGCGGCGGAGGTCATCTCCCTTCAGCCCGCTGGCCGGGCCGTTGACCGCCCAAAAACGGACAGGGGTTCCATCGCCTAAAACGAAGCGGCCGTTCCTAACCCGGACGTAGCCGCGGGCACCCGCGATTGGCTCGTTCAATCGCCGTAGGTCGATCGGGCTATCCCGGTAATCGTCTGCGGGCGGGTTCCAGATGGTCCAGCCCTCGTTCGCCCGGGCCACCTCAGCCAGACGTGCCGCAACTTCGTCTGGCTTGGCCTTGCCCATCGGGCGGAAGGGTTCGCGGGTGAAGACAAAGCAGTCGAGACTGCCATGAATGTGTTCTCCCGAGCGGGCGGCAAAGGTGAAGGTGATGGTGTTTTCACCGGCGCGTAATGGTGCGGATCCCGCATGGGCCCAGGCGATGAAGCGGAGGTCAGGCGCATGGTCGGGCGCGAGGTTGAGGTTGCCTGACTGGTCCCGATTCATGTCGATGTTGATGGCTTCGCCGTCGTTGAGCCGATAGGACAGACCGTTGCCGAGGGGATTGGCGCGGACCCAGAAGTGGTAGTCACCGGCCAGCGGTGCTTGGAAGGTGTAGGTGGCGGTGCCCGGTTTTTTATCGAAGTGGGCAAGAAAATCATTGCCGGAAAGCTCGGCCTTGTTGATCTGGCCGTAATACCACGGATGTTTGCCCACGTCGGTGGCGGTTGGGGACTCGCCTTCCATCCAAATAAAATCGGTCCCGTAAAGCGGGACCGCCAGACTGACCAGGACGCTCAACAGGCTGCGCAAGGGGCACTTTCCCATGTCAAAGAAATGGCGGGAGGATGGGGATGAAGCAAGGTGGAACGCCTCCCTATTTGGTGTGGGGCGGCGGGTTGCCATCCGGCGGTGGCCCGGCTACTCTCCCCAAGTCGGGGCCTATAGCTCAATGGTTAGAGCAGGGCACTCATAATGCCTTGGTTGCAGGTTCGAATCCTGCTGGGCCCAGGACCTACCGTGAGAGGAGGTCACTCTTCCTCAGAGGCTTGCTCCGGCAGGTAGGATCCCTCCCGGATGGCCAGCAGGTGGTCACGCCACTCCTGCCGTTCTTCCGGATCCATGCGGTCGATAAAGAGGATGCCTTGCAGATGGTCAAATTCGTGCTGGATGGCTCGGCCTAAGAGCCCAGCAGCTTCGAGGGTGAAGGGTGTTCCTTCCAAAGTTCGGGTTTCCACTCGAACTCGGACGGAGCGGGCAATGTCGCCGTAGACGTCAGGAAAACTCAGGCAGCCTTCGCTTTCGGTATATTTCTTTTTGACCAGGTCGAGTTTCGGGTCAATGAGAATTAAAGGCATGAACGGGGTGGGATCGACCTCTTTACCGTGGACCCACATTTTGGATGGGCGTTTTTCGATGCCGGAGATGTCAACAACGGCGAGCTGGAGAGCGCACCCGATCTGCTGGGCGGCAAGACCGACCCCCTTGGCATGGCGCATGGTCTCGATCATATCGTTGATGAGCCTGTGCCGCTCTTCAGTGAGCGGCCCGACCGGAAGGCCTTTTTTTCGGAGGACAGGATCGCCGTAACGGACAATGGGAAGGATCATGGGGTCTCGCGGGGTGTTGGGTCGGTGGTGAGGCCCAGATTGTCGATACCGGCTTCTTTGGAGGCGTCGAGCACACCGACGAAAAGGCCGAGGGGCACGCCTTCGTCGGCCCGCATGACGAAGCCGAGTTCGGGCTGACTGGAACGCATCTGTTTAAGGCGGGCGGGGAGATTGGCCAGAGAAATCTCCTCATTCCGGATGAAGATTTTGCCCTCTTTCGACACAAAAATCACAAAGGGTTCGTCGGCCCGTTCGGCTTCCTGGGCTTGGGTGGATCTGGGCAGGTCGATCTGCACCTCGGGCTCATCTTTTTTGAACGTGGTGGTGACAATGAAGAAGATGAGCAGAATGCAGAGAATGTCGATGAGCGAGACGATGTTGATCGTCGGCGGGCGCCGCTTGCGCGTGTAGAACTGCATGGCGGGCTACTTTTTTTCCTCGTCGGGCTCGGTATAGAGCTTGGTCACAAGGTCCATGCAGGTGGATTCCATCTCGACCATCATCGATTCAACTTTTTTTGTGAAATAGGTGTAGGCGATAAGCGAGGGAATGGCGACGACCAGGCCGGCCACAGTTGTATTGAGAGCTTCGGCAATGCCCTGGGCAATGACCAGACCCTGGGTTCCGAGCCCGGTCGCGCCGATGTTGGAAAAGATGGTGATCAAACCCGACACCGTGCCGAGGAGGCCCAGGAGCGGGGCAATTCCGGTAATGATCTCCAGGACGACCAGACCGCGCTCCAACCCGACCAGTTCAATCCGAGCCCGGGTTTGGACGGCTTCTACGTTCTCATTTTTCGGCCAAGGCAGGTGCTCCAGGCAAACGCGGATGAGTCGGCCGAGGGTTGAACTGCTCCGCTCCACTGCCCGGGTTAGTTGTGTGGTGGGTTCTCCCGCCGGGTGATAGAGGGCGATGTCACGCAGAGAGGCCGGGATGATCCGCGCACGGCGCAGGGCGAAGGAGCGTTCAAGAATGAAGGCTAAGGAAACAACAGAGCAAAGCCCGATCGGGATCATGAAGAGCCCGCCGCTTTTGAAAAATCCGAACAACCCCTCGAACATGAAGGGAAAGGGTTAGCCCCGACGCGCCGATGGGACAAGAGGGATATGCGCTGAGGTGAGGGGTGACGACCGGTTCGGCAGGAGGCTTGCCAACGCCTCTTCCGACCGTTAGCCTCAAACGATGCGCGTTCGGGAACGCCTTCGTCATATCCTAGCTGTGGTCGAACGCGAAGGGGAACTGACCGTGGAGGAAGCTTGCAAGCGGTTCGGCACATCCCCTGCCACCATCCGGCGCGATTTCCAGAAACTCCATCAGCGGGGTGAGGTGGAAAAGACGTGGGGTGGTGTCCAGCTTCGCACCCGGAGCTTCAATCTGATGCCGCCCTACCCGGAGCGGGAAATCCGCCAGACCCGCGCCAAGGAACAGATTGCTACTGCGGCTGCTGCCATGGTGGCGGAGGGCGACGTGGTCTTTATCGACGGCGGAACGACGACGGTCCACCTTGCTGCCGGGCTGGCGCACCGCCGTGTACGCATTGTGACCAATTCCATTGGGGTTGCCCGCGAGATCGAACGGCTCCGTCGCGGGCGCGTGGGTGCTGAGGTCTATCTGACCGGTGGGATGCTTTTTCCCAATTCCGAATTGCTCGTCGGGCAGCAGGCACTCCGTGCATTGGCAGACTACCACGCTCAATGGTGTTTTCTTTCGGCCTCCGGTCTTGACGCCGCCGGCCCTAGCAACCATGACGAGCGGGTGGTTGAGGTGGAACGGGCCATGATTGCCCGGGCAGATCGGGTTGCCTTGTTGGCTGACCACACCAAGGTGGGCGTCCGTTCCATGGTGGCAATTTGCTCGACCGAAGATTTGGATGCGTGGATCACCGATGTGAGTCCGGTGGATAAGCTCTTGTGCGAGGCCCTGACCAACAGCGGCGTTCGCGTGATCACGCCGAGTTAAGTACCCACGTCATTCTGCCCTTCCCCCGCTCGATTCGTGGGGCGGGGAGGTCCGTTGCCTTCGGACGCGCAACTCGGCCTCAATCACCGCGATCGCTTCTCGCGAGGCGTCAAGAATCGGCCGGTTCCGTTCGCGCAAACCCTGGGGAAGGGTTAGGGCTTCCCGGTAAGCCTCAAGAGCCTGCTCTAGGTATCCGTGGCGCAGAAAATGGTATCCGGCCACAAAAACAAAAAACCGGTTATGAGGCTGATTCTGCCGCGCCCGAGTGTAAGCCAGAAAGGCTTCCTCCGGGCGCCCCATCAGGTCCAAGACGATGCCTTGTTTGACCGTCAGGGTGTCATCTAACGGATTGAGATTTGCGGCCCGATCGTAGAGGGCGAGGGCTAAAGCTCCCAGCCGCTGTTGCTCCACGGCTGCTTCCGTGACCGCCTCGGATGACTTCTTTCCGGCGGCAACGGCTGCTTGAGTCTCAATCACCCGGGCATCTGCGGACGCTAGCTTGGACCGGGCCGCATCGCCCAGCCGGGCAAAAAGAGGTCCAGCCAGGGGATCAGCCGCGGCGATCCGGTCTGATAAAACGCCAATGCGTTCTTCCGACAATTCAGCCAGACCGGCATCGGAGTAAGGCAGGAGGGCCCACGCCCGCTGCGCGGGCAAAGCCGTGACGACAATCCACACGGAGGCTCCCAGCCCCGCCAGGACAAAGATCGGGTTACCCGGAAGGCAAACCGGGGACCGCTGTTGCCGATGGGTGCGGGAAGAAGCCACGCCAACGATGGCGAAAAAGGTGAGGGCACAGGCGGGCAGGTGGAAATTGAAATCGACGAACGCATGCACCAGGGACGCCGCCAGAACCGCATAACCTAACGCCGCCAGATACGTTTGGCGGCCCGTCGATTTGGATTCCGCCGGTGCACGGAAGCTCCAAGCCAGCACCACAACAAAGAGCAGGATGATCCCCAGGCCGACTGCACCGTAGTCGCACAGGGTGTTCAGATAATCGTTATGGGTGTAAAAGGCCCGCGATTGAAACTCCGGGCCGTGGAACCGTTGGTGAATAAAGTCAAACGTCGCCGGGCCAAAGCCGAACCAGGGAGCCTCCAAAAACATTCGCCAGGCGTCCTCGAACAGCTTGAACCGGAAGTCATCGCGAAACAGGCTGGATGCTCGTTCTTTCTGGCTGAAAAACCAAAAGCCCAACCCCGCAGCTGCCATCGTCACTACCGCCGCCCCGGTCAGCGCGAATTTCAGCCAGCGCGTCCCGCCTGTTTGCCAAGCCCAAAAGATCGCCAGGACCCCGAACCCGGTCAGCCACGCCAGATAACTGCCCCGCGACACGGAGAAGACCACCCCTGCAGTCATCACCAGGACGCTGTAAGCCAGGAGAATCCGCGCCAACCACGGCCCGTTGCGGATCGTTGCCAACACCGCTCCCGCCAAGGAGGCCATCACCAGGAAGTTTCCGAAATGGTTCGGGCATCCAAAAAGCCCTGAAATCCGTCGCCCGTAATCAGGCCGGTTCTCCCCCCAAATCTCGTACACATGCTGCCCGAGTTTTGAAAGGCCAAAACTGCTTTGGGCCAGTCCGAACACGGCAATGGCAACCAACAAAGCCACCCCCCAGGACCGGGTGGGAAAGACATAACGCGCATTCAAGAACACGGCTGCATAAACAAAGATCCAGAGCCCCTCCCACCGCGCCAGGAAGGGAATCGGAGCGTGGCCATACCACCAAAGAAAATAGATGAGGAACAGCAACGCCACTGCGTCCACCGCCCCGCCCATACGCCTTCCGCGGGCCCAAGAGGCGGCGGCGTAAATGGCTAGATTTGCCCAGAGCACCGCGCCCACCCCGTAAAAAACAAATCCATGCTCCGGGCGGGCCCCTGCCCAGTAGGCGAGCGTGCCGCCCAGGAGCGCGGCAATCCCTGCCCAGGAAATGAGGGCGGCAA
>CALFVM010000245.1 GCA_937928665.1 uncultured Candidatus Methylacidiphilales bacterium | reverse complement strand
CGATCACCCCGCAGTTGCTCGAACTGCGCCCCAAACTTGAAGCCATGCGGTTGACTGCCAGAGTGAGCAACGTCCCGAGTTGATGTCGGAACTGCGGTCCCCAAACGGGGAGTGGGCGATTGTTTTCGCAGTGAATGGATCAAGGTCCACTCACCAGGTTGCTTTGGATCTCGGTTTGCCGGTGGAGCGGGTGCTGGCGGCACTGAGGCTCGTGGAGGGATCTGGGCTGATGGCGGGAACGGAGATTTCGTGTCGCGAGTATCTGCGTGATTCAGGATCAGGTCCGGAAAGCGAACGAACCAGCAGGCTGGCTGAATTTCTGGCGAAAAACCCGGGGGCGCCAGTCGGCTGGGGAAGGCGGGGCTAAGGGGGGCCTTCCCCTGCCCCCGTTTCCGTCACCGCCGGAGCCATCCCTGCGGCGGGTGATGTGGCTGGGTCGGCTGATCGGGGTGATTGTGTAAGGGGCGTGCAGCCCGATTCAAGGTCAGTTGGCGGCCTGCCTGGGGGGTGCCTCGACGTGCGGAAAGGGGGTCGGGGCGGCTTGGGGATGGGTGCGGGGGGTGGGCGGCTTAACAGGGTCAGGGTTGGTGGGTGGGGAAGGTTAGTTGTGGAATGGGAGCACGGTCGACTTGCCCGGGAGGGATAGGGCTCTAGGGTGGGGTGATGTCCGAACCCTTGAGCAAGCATCCGGCATTGCCGTATTTTTTGCCGCTTTTTTGTGCAGGCGTTTTCATCGCGCTGCGGGATGTGGCGAGCGTTTATGTTCTTTATCCGTTGCAAACGGTGGCGGTGGGTGGACTGATTATCTGGGGCTGGAAACGGTTTCCACAAATGGCACCGAAGCGGGTGGTGGGAAGCGTGTTGGTGGGGATGGCGGGCTTTGTGGTGTGGGTGGGGTTGGACCCGATTTTGGTGACGCATGCGGAGCCTCCGGGCGGATTCAATCCGTGGACGGTGACTTCGGGAGGCATGGCCATTGGGCTGGTTTTGGTTCGGATTTTCGGGGCGGCGATTGTGGTGCCGATCATGGAAGAGGTTTTTTGGCGGGGTTGTCTGATGCGGTATTTGATGAAGGAGGATTTTGAATCGGTTCCGCTGGGGACCTATGGGCATGTTTCGTTTTGGGTGACGACGGCGGCGTTTGCAGCGGTGCATGGATCGCAGTGGGTTTTGGCGGTGCCGGTGGGAATTCTTTTTGGGTGGTGGTTTATTCGGACTAAGACGCTGGGGGATGTGATTGTGGCGCATGGGGTGACCAACCTGCTGTTGGGGCTTTATGTGGTGGTGACCGGACGCTGGTATTTTTGGTGAGACGCGGAGCGTTGCGGGATTTATGGCTTGTCGGATTCCAGACCGCTCACCATCTTTGGGAGGAAAGCACACGCCGTGACCCAACCGATTCTTGTTGCTTCTTCGTTTCCGGATTTTCTTCAGTTCCTGCATCAGACTTCTTCGGCGACGTTTCCGGATTCGCCGGTTCTGTCGGCGTCATCTTTTGCGGAGTTGAACGAAATTTTGCCGGTAACGCCGGCGGGTGCGGTGGTGTTGGTGGATCTGGTGTGGGAGGAATACAACTACGCAAATAACATTATCGCGCTGGCGGCGGCGTATCCTCAGTTTGCGTGGGGTGTGGTCAGTCCGGTGGATTTGTTCGGGTTGGTATCGCAGTTTTATCCGATTCCGATGTTGTCGCAGCCGACGGACGGGCTTCCGGTGGTGAATTTGATCCGGTTCCTGGCGGAGGATTTGCGAGGGACGACGATTCAGACGTATGCGCTGCAGGATTTTGCGGGGCAGAACCGGTTTGGGCGCTGTTACCGTTGTCACCAAACGAATCTGGCGCGGGAGGTTTTGCTGACGGTCGGGCCACCAGAGGCGTCACCGGATGAGATGGAGTATTTCCGCGAGTCGACGAGTGCGATGGCAAGGATTAGTCATCCGTCTGTTTATTCGATTTATGAGACGGGGACGTTCGAGGGGCGGTCCTTTTTCGCGCAGGAACCGGTTTTGGCTCCCACACTTTTTGCGCTGGGCGCACAAGGAGTGAAGTTCGATCCGCGGACAGTTGCGCGGATTATTGCAACTGTGGGAATGGTCTTAAAGTTTCTGCGGGATGCGGGGCTGCATCACCACCAGATTCAGAACCACCACATCACGTTGGACCGCAACGGGGTGATCAAGCTGGTCAATGTCGGGTGTGCGGAGCCGACGGAGGAAAGTGCCGAACTGCCCCAGTTGCAGGAGCTTGCGTCGCTGCTGGAGCCGTTTATCAACCCGGAGATTCCGATGCATCCGCCGCTGGCCACGCTGTGCCAGGGGATGGCGACGGGAGCATTGTCGTTGGATGAGGTGGTGCGGCAGGCGACCGAGATTGATTTGCAACTGGCCCCGGTTAAGGTGGTGCCGAAGCGGGCCGAGGCGATTGCCGCGGAGCAGGCACTGGCGCAGGCGCGGAAGCGTTTTTGGATCACGATGGCAATCGGGTCGGTCTTGGGCGCGGCGGCACTCATTTTTTTTGTCCTCAAGCTGCTCGACACGTTCACGGTGATGCCCGGAACGGATTTCCGGAAGCAGCTCCAGATTCCGGCCGGGATGGTCAAGGTGGGGAACTTCGATCCGATCGAGGTGAAGGAGTTCTGGATGGACGAGTTTGAGGTGTCGATTGGCCAGTACAACAAGTTTTTGGAAGCGGTGGCGGGGAAAGATCCGGATGAGTTTTTGCCGGCGGAGCTGAAGGGGACCAAGACTAGCTTCGAACCTTCCGATTGGGCGGGAATGCTCCGTGCCATCCGTGAGAAAAAGCCGTACTCGGGTGCGGAACTCATTTTTGATTCGCCGGTGTTCAATGTGGATTATCCAAGTGCGGTTGCGTATGCCACTTGGGCCGGGAAACGCCTGCCGACCGAAGTGGAATGGATTCGGGCGGCGGCGGGGGATGAGGGGTTCCGCTATCCCTGGGGCAATGAGGCGGATGCGACCCGGGCGAATACCGGGGCTGATTTGAATAC
>CALFVM010000244.1 GCA_937928665.1 uncultured Candidatus Methylacidiphilales bacterium | reverse complement strand
AATATTTTTGGCTGGCAGAAACCCTGTTATCTCCTTCAGGACGGCTACGTCAAAACTTTCAAAGAGCTCATCGAAACCACGGACTGGTCCAAATATGGTCAAAAAAGCGGCGAAGCCCGTTGCAAAGACTGCATGGTCCATTGCGGTTACGAAGCCACCTCGGTCGATGATACGTTCGGGTCTCTGGCTGGCTTTGCCCGCACCGTTCGGTCCTCACTCTTTCCCGGTTAACCGCCCGTCTTCCCATCGCCATGCCCCAAGCAGACAAACAAGACGTTCCCCTCCACAAGCCCGAAACCCTCGAAGGCCAGATCCTCACCCCCACCACTCCGGACGAACTAACGGAAGCCCTCCGTCTCGCCTTTGACTATCGGGGCGATGTCACCCTGCACTACAACGATGGGACCTCTGTGACCGGCTTTGTCTCCAACCACGATCCCGTCCGGGCCGTTCTCGATATTTTTGTCACCGAAGGCCGGACCTCCGAACTCCGGGAATTTCCCGCCACCGGGCTTGCCCGGGTAGAGTTCACCGGGCCAGACACCGCCTTTGGCAAGTCTTGGGACGACTGGACCAAAAAGAGCCAAGCCCTCCGTGAACTCGAAGCCCAGCGGCTGCGTGAAGAGGCTGCCAAGCTAGGGCACCTTTAAGCCGGTTCACTGTTTTTCGACCGACGGCTCCCAATCCACTTACGAGTTTCCGCCCGTCGTGCGGATGGCTGGACACTCGGCCATCTCGGATATCGGGCTCGGCTTCAAGTCGGCCCGGACCAGGGCAAAACCAAGAATCACCCAAATCAAAGCCAAAAGCCCAACCCAGGGCAAACGTTGGAAACGCACAGGCATAACGGGTCCTTTCATGGAGATGAAGATTTCCGTCAGACCACCGTTCGTCGGAGGCCTTCGGGATATTCGGTCGTTTGAGTCGTGGGACGCAAAACGCATTCTCCTCATGGACGACGGCCATCTCCGATTGATTCAAAAAAAGACGCACGGGAAACATCCCGTGCGTCGTGAACCCACTCAGATCAGGTGGGGTGGTAAGCTACAACCCTCAGCAACAGCTGCAGGCACTACAATCCGAGCACGCGCACGTCTCGCAGGCGCAGGCCGCCCCGCAGCAATCGCAGGGAGCCTTGGCACCGGCTTGGCCGATGGCGAGGAATGCCAGCCCGAGGGCAAGCAGATAGATTTTCATGGAAACTCCTTGGTTAAGTTAGGTTTGCAAACAAGCATTTCGACCGTTGGACGAAATGCAAAACAGTTGAGACACCTAAACTCGGGGGGGAGGAGGTTCCGGGCAAAACTCCGGGGATTCTGCCGGTGCTGCCGGAAAGTCCACATACTTCATCGCCACCACACCGGGTCTGCCGACACACGGTGCTGGCGAGAGAATTGAGGCGGGAAACGACGCCGGGCAGGCGCAGGTTCCCTGGCATACTCCAGCTTGGTCTCCAGCTCCGCAGCAGCACACATCCGCTTTGGCAGCGCAGCAACAATCGGATTGGGCTACCTCAGACACCAGCGGGGCGATGGGCAGACCTATCGCCAGGATGCCGAGCACCACCAATCCAAACCACTTCATTCTAGAAAATTACCCGTGGTGCATCTTGCTGTCAAGGTAACGGGCCGACGGATGTTGTATCTGGGAAACCGGCCGCCAGCGCACGGAGTGCCGTAATCAAGCGTTGTCGCAGCGGCGCGGCCCGTGCGGCGATGACACGCTGCGCCTGTTCGTATTGATTGCGTCCCGCCTCGGTTTCAACTGGAATCGGGTCGTAACCCAGCCCACGCAAGTCGTAGGGACTCGCCCGCATATCGATCTTGCGCGCCTCGACAGCTAATTCAAAACAATCAAGCACCAGATCAGAACCGATCCACGGGGAAAATTTATGCGACCATTTGTAGAGGTCCATGTTCGCATGAAGGCAACCGCTTTGCTCGTGGGTCATCTGCGTGCCGCGGTCGAGGGACCACGCGTTCCGGGACACTGCCTCAGGCGTGAAGAACCGGTAAGCATCGAAATGGGTGCAGGCCATCGGACGGCTTTCAACAAAGAACGCCAGCTCTGCCGGGGTCATCCGGAGGGATAACCCTCCGTGGCGGATCGCCTCTGTCCGGTAAACCATCGCCCACTCGTGCAGCCCCGCACAGCCAAACCGTGCAGGCCGCACCGCTGTCGCCTCCAACAGCGCAAGGGTCCTGCGCAAACCGTCCCGGCGATGAGTGGACAGCGTCTCCGGCGGTGCTGTCACCCCATTCGGATGGGGCGCATAGCCGGTCCGGGTGAGGAACCCCGACGCACCCGGCCCGGACAAGACAATCCCGGTCCCCGGATCCCAACGGGCCAGGCGACCCGGGGGGAACCGGTAGTAAGTGAATAAAAAATCACCGACCGGGTCGGACGGCTTGTTCCGCGAAGGTTGAAGGCGATGCCCCAGCAGCTTGCGGGCTCTCTCGCGATGGAGAACCTCCGCCCCGCGCCACTGGGCTTCAGGCCAAACCTCAATCACCCGCCTACTCCAATGGAACCGGGATAGCTTCCCGTCCGACAAACCGAACGACCGATCGGTATCCCGCGTCGTGCAAGGCTGCGTAGGCCCGGTCGAAATCGGCTGCAACTTCGCCCGGCGCGTGTGCGTCGGAGTTGACCAGGACCGGGATGCCCCGGCGACAGGCTTCTCTCAGGATGATCAGACTCGGGTAGGGCTCATTCACCGGTTTGCGCCAGCCGGCAGTGTTCAACTCCATGGCCACCCCGGTTGCTTCCAGTCGGTCGAGGGCACCGCCGTAGAATCGGCGCAGATCGCCCCCGGGGATATCCCCGAACTTTTTCACCAGATCAAAATGACCGATGAAATCAAACAAACGGCTTTCGATGGCCCGCTCCAGCCTTTCAAAGTA
>CALFVM010000243.1 GCA_937928665.1 uncultured Candidatus Methylacidiphilales bacterium | reverse complement strand
GCCAAGGCCAAGGCGGCCTTTGCCTTTAATCTTCGCCCCATCATTTGCGTTGGGGAAACCCTCACGGAACGAGAAACCGGGCGCATGGAAGCAGTGATTACCTCCCAGATCCGGGACTCCTTCGCCGGGTTCACCGCCGAGGAATGGGCCGAAACCATCGTCGCTTACGAACCCGTTTGGGCCATCGGCACCGGCAAAACCGCTTCCCCCGCTCAGGCCCAAGAAGTTCACGCGCTCATCCGCGGCCTCGTCTCCTCGGCTGCGGGCGAAGCCGTCGCCAACAAACTCCGCATCCAATACGGTGGCAGCGTCAAGCCCGACAACGCTGCCGAACTCCTCAACCAGCCCGACATCGACGGTGCCCTGGTAGGGGGTGCCTCCCTCGACGCGCGTTCTTTTGTTGCCATCATCAAAAACGCGTGCTCTTCTTGACGGCTCTATATGTGGATCAACATCCTCATTTACGGCATCCTCGCCGTGCACGTCATCTGTAGTATCCTGCTGGTCCTCATCGTCCTGATGCAGCGCCCCCGTGCTGAAGGCCTCGGTGCTGCCTTCGGTTCCGGAATGACCGAATCGATGTTCGGTGCCCAAACCACCGACGTCCTCACCAAGGCCACCATCTGGCTCGGTGGCATCTTCTTCGTCGCTACTCTCTCCCTGGCCATGCTCTACGCCCACCGGGACCGCCCCACCGTCAGCGTCGGCCAGCTTATGGAAACCGCGCCCCCAGCCCTGGAGGAAGTCATTCCCATCGCCCCGGCGGAGACCGGCCCGGGAACCCCTGATCCCGCAGAGAAATCGGCCGAGGCCGACACCGCGCCCGCCCCGGCCACCCCTTGACGTGAAAGGAATCCAGGGAGCTGCCATCTTCCTGGTCGTCGTCCTCGTCGTCTCCTGGCAACTCAAATCCTGCCTCGACCACGCCGCCCGCCTTCCCGCTCAAACCGCCCGCGAATCGGCCACCGCCGTCCGCGACATTCTCGCCTCCTTCAAAGATGTGCTGGGCATCACCCCCCGCATCGAACAGGGCGACGTTCTCGTCTTCGAACAAACCCAGCCGATCGAGGAACTGGCCGTTCTTCAAAGGGACTTCACCTTCTCCTACACCTGGCGCGAGCGCTGGCTCCTCGGCACCAAACAGCTCACCGCCTCTGGAACTTTCCGCGCCAAAGCCGGGTTCGACCTTTCCCAACCCGTCTCCGTCCTCGTCGATGCACGCGGCCGCGCCACGGCCGACCTTCCCCCGGCCCACATCCTCTCCGTTGAACCGATCGGCCCCCTTGACTTCGGCGAAGCCACCGAATGGCTCAGCCGCGTGAGCCCTGAAGAACGGAACCAAGTCAAAAATGACTTCTTCACCCGCGCCCGCGCCCACGCGGCCGCCGGCACCCTCCTCGCTGAAACTGAAGCTGAACTCGAAAAACGACTCACTGAACGCCTCGGGCCCTCCGCCTCCAACCTCTCCATCCGTTTCCGCCGCTGACGTGCCCCCGATCATCGGCCCTGCCGAGAGCGCTTGCCTCATGCCGTTCACTCCCTAAAACACCCTGCATGGCAATCGTGTTGGTCTCGGGTTCAGGCGGATTGATCGGATCAGAAACCTGTAAACGATTCCACGCTGAAGGGCTCGACATCGTCGGTGTCGACAACGACATGCGCGCCTACTTTTTCGGCTCCGACGCATCAACCGCCCCCACTCGGGCCTCGCTTGAAAAGTCGCTCCCGCGCTACCACCATGAAACCCTCGACATCCGCGACCGCCCCGCCCTGGAAAGCCTCCTCGCCCGGCTCGGGCCGAACCTGGTTGCCGTCGTCCACACCGCCGCCCAACCCAGCCACGATTGGGCGGCCCGTGAGCCTCATACCGACTTTACCGTCAACGCCGTCGGCACCCTTAACCTACTCGAAGCCACTCGGCTCCACGCTCCCCAAGCGGTCTTTATCTTCACCAGCACCAATAAAGTTTATGGCGACACCCCCAACCGCCTGCCCCTTATCGAACAGGAGCGCCGCTGGGAAATCGCCTCCGATCACCCCTTTTTTGCCTGTGGCATCGATGAATCCATGTCCATCGATCAATCGAAGCACTCCCTTTTCGGAGCCAGCAAAGTCGCCGCCGACATCCTTGTTCAGGAATACGGCCGCTACTTCGGCATGAAAACCGCCTGCTTCCGTGGCGGCTGCCTCACCGGGCCCGCCCACGCCGGTGCTGAACTCCACGGGTTCCTCTCCTACCTCATGAAATGCACCGTCACCGGCAAACCCTACCGCGTCTTCGGTTACCAGGGTAAGCAGGTCCGCGACAACATTCATAGCCACGATCTGGTCGATGCTTTCTGGCACTTTTTTCAGAACCCACGCTCTGGCGAGGTCTATAACCTCGGTGGCAGTCGCCACTCCAACTGCTCCATGCTCGAGGCCATCGACCTTTGCCAGGAAATTAGCGGCCGCCAGCTTGACTGGACCTACGTGGAAGACAACCGCATCGGCGATCACATCTGGTGGGTCAGCGACGTCCGCCGCTTCCAATCCCACTACCCCACCTGGACCTACCGCTACAGCCTCCGCGGCATCCTGGAGGAAATCCACGCCGCCTGCACCGGCTGCTGATCATGTCCTCTCCCACCAACTGGCAGCCGACCTCCATCCTCGTCACCGGTGGTGCCGGCTTTGTCGGCAGCAACCTTTGCCTCCGCATCCGGCGCGACTTCCCCCACGCCGACGTCGTTGCCATGGATAACCTTCACCGCCGCGGCAGTGAACTCAACCTCCCCCGCCTGGCCGAAGCCGACGTCCTTTTTCACCGGGGCGATATCCGGGATCCCGACGCCTTCCCCTCGGGACCCTTCGATCTTCTTCTTGAATGCTCCGCCGAACCCTCCGTCCTCGCCGGACTCGATGGCGGCTCCCCTGATTACC
>CALFVM010000242.1 GCA_937928665.1 uncultured Candidatus Methylacidiphilales bacterium | reverse complement strand
GGGGCTGCGGCGGCCAGATCGGTCAGTTCGGCGTAGGTGTAGGAGCGGCCTTCCTCTTGCCAGGTGCGGCGGCATTCCTGAATGATCCAGAGTCCGACGATGTTTTTGAGGAACCGGATGGAACCACCGTAACCGACTTCGTTGGTGAAATTGGCGGCGAGGACGGCGGGGGTGAGGTTGGGCTCGGGTAATTCGAGACCCAGAAGAGACCAGGTCCCGGAACTAAGGTAGGCCCAGTCATCACCCCGGCCGGGCACGGCGGCAACGGCGGCACCCGTGTCGTGGGAGCAGGTGGCGATGACTTCGATCGGGCCGAGTCCGAGTTCCCGCTGGAGTTCAGGCAGGAGCGGACCGAGCCGGGTTCCGGAGGGGACAATTTCGGGAAGCGGAATATCGCCGAGCCCGAGTGCGTCGATGAGTGGGCGGGACCATTCCTTGCGCCCAGGATGATAGAGTTGGGTGGTGCTGGCCAAGGAGGCTTCGGCAACGGCTCGGCCGGAGAGGAGGAAGTTGATGGCGTCGGCGATGAGGAGGGTGCCCTCGGCAGCCGCGACGAGTTTCGGTCGGCGTGCGATGTCATCGGCCCACTGGTAGATCGTGTTGAAGGGCATGAATTGAAGACCGGTCTCGGAGAAGATGGTATCCCGGGGAACTTGGGCGAAGGCCCGGTCGAAGCCTCCATCGGTCCGGCTGTCCCGGTAGTGGAAGGGGAGCCCAAGGATGGCGTCGGTTTGTGACCAGTAGATGTAGTCAACGCCCCAGGAATCCGTGCTGAGGGAGGTGAGGTGCGGAAAGTCGCGCCCGGCCTTTTTCAGGCCGGCTTTGATCTCCTCGAAAATGCGGAGAAGATTCCAGCGCAGGGTGCCGGCCAAGGTGCTGGCTCCGGTGGGGAAACGGTGAACTTCATGGAGGGTGAGCTGACCGTGGTCGAGGGCTCCGACGATGATGCGGCCGCTTTCGGCTCCGAGATCAATGGCTGCGTGGTGGTGGGGCATGGCGTGGAGAGGGTTGGTAAAGAGATGCGTAAAAGTCGTAGGAGGTTAACTGCCGGAGTGAAGCAAGGAAAGCCCGGGGTTCGAGGGTCGGGTCGAACCGGCAGTCTGGTGATGTTCTGGAAGTTGGCGTTTGGGGAAATTTTCGGGATAAGTCGATCAAAAGGGCTGAGGTCAGGGAGTTTGCTGTTGAGTGACGGACTGGTTGGGGGATTACACGATCCGCGGGATCGAGCGTGCTTTTCCGGGATGGGCAGCGTCCCAGGGCTTCTTGGTGATGGGGTCCATCCGGGCAATGAGCTCGGCTTGGTTGAGGGCCCGATGGACGGCATCTTTCCAAGATGGTGATGGGAAGGAAATCCGGGTGGGTCTTGGTCTTAGTAAACGGCATGGCGGCTGACGCCGCGGGCCGGGCGGGCAGCAGGTTTGCTCCGGGCGTTCATGATTTTGATGTCGCGGCTGGGGATGCGGGCCTTGGCCAAGGCGGTTGGGGTGGCATCGGTCAGGAGGACATCGGCCACACTCCATGGAGCGAGGAATGCGGCGGATTCTTTGCCTGCTTTGAGGCGGTCCAGGCAGAACCAGACTTCGAGCGAGCGGGCAATGACGGAGCGTTGAAAGAGGATCAGCCGTTCGTCAGAGTTCCAGACGCCTTTTTGGGTCATCCCGCCTCCGCTGAGGAAGGCCATGTCGAACCGGTAGGTGGAGAGAGCGTCGAGGGTTTCGGAGCTGAGCAGGCACATTTCGTCGGCCATGAGGCGGCCGCCGAGCATCCGGACTTCGATTTCTTCGACCGAGCCGAGGAGGTAGGCGACACGCAAGCTGTGGGTGACGACGCAAAGGGGGCCTGGCCTTTTTTGGGCAAGGACTTCGGCGAGGGTAAAGATGGTGGTTCCTGCATCGAGGAAGATCAGGCTGCCTGCGGGGATGGAGCTGACGGCGACTTCAGCGATCCGTCGTTTGTTGGGGACGGCAGCGTCTGCGCGTCGCGCATAATGACCGGCCACCACGAGTTTTCCGGAGTCATCCACCGACGTCCCCGAGGCGGTCACGAAGGAACCCGCACGTTTCAAAGCAATTTAATTACACACTTGGAAACGGCTGGTGGCAACCCTTGGTTTCCCGTCGGCCGTTTTTCCGGGAGGCATGGGATGGCACTCAGGCAGCGGCGGTGTGTGCGGTCTGAGTGCTTAGGCCGAGAGTTCGATAGATTTTCAGGGCAGCGGGTGCCTTGTTGAGCGTGTAGAAGTGAATGCCGCGGACGCTGTGATCGAGTAAGTCGTGGATTTGTTCGGTGGCCCAGTGGATGCCGACGTTTTCGACCCCGTCCGGTCCCTGGGCGCGGTGCACGGCGCGGAGAAGTTTGGCGGGGATGCGGGCACCGGCGGCGAGTTCTGCCATCCGGGTCATGCCGGGCAGGGAGGTGATGGGCATGATTCCGGCGATGATGGGGACGTGGACGCCGGCCCACTCGCATCGTTCGCAAAAGTCGTAGTAATCACGGTTATCGAAGAAGAGCTGGGTTACGATATAGTCAGCACCCGCATCGACTTTGGCCTTGAGGTGTTCGATTTCTTTGAGCCGATTGGGAGTGCCGGGGTGGCCTTCGGGAAAGCCGGCTACGCCGATGCAGATGTCCGGAAAGTTGGATTTGATGAAGGCAACAAGATCAGCCGCATAGAAGAAGCCGTCCGGGGCGGGCTGCCAATCGGTCTGGCCTTTGGGTGGGTCGCCGCGCAGGGCAAGGATGTTGCGGAGCCCGCTGGCGTGGTAACGGCCGATGATGTCGTGGAGTTCATCCTTGGTGGAGCCCACGCAGGTAAGGTGGGAAACGACTGTGAGATCGGTTTCTTCTTGGAGACGAACGACAAGCTGGTGGGTGCGGTCGCGTGTGGTGCCGCCGGCACCGTAGGTGACGCTGACGTAAGACGGAGCCAGAGGCATGAGGTCGCGTATCGTTTCAAAGAGAGCGTTCCACTCAGGCTCGGCTTTGGGGGGAAAGAACTCGAAGCTGAAGGTCGGGCGGGAACGTGAAAGAATTTCGGAAACCTGCATGTGTCCTCAGGAATACCATGTTCGCGGTCTGGGGCAAACCTTAGAGTGGAGAGTTCCTCTCGCACGGTGCAAATGCTTCATCCTTGTCGGATTCGGCCTGTGATGTTTCTCTCACCTGGTGTTCGCAGAGCTGATGAATGCTGTGGTCGAAGCCGATGGGTGGCTTTTGCGGAAGATCAACGGGGAGTGGATTTCACCGTGGGCCGATCAATGGTTTTCGTTCAGTGCCGATTTTGGGCTGCTTGTCTGGCCGTTTGCCATTGGGCTGGTGGCACTGCTGGTGTTCGGCGGCTTTCGTGAGCGGGTGTTTCTTGTGCTGTTGGCGGCTGTCCTGCTGATTGGGGACGCGGGCCTGAATTCGTCGATTAAACGGATGGTCAACCGCCCGCGACCGGTGCAGGCCCTTGAAGATGTGCGGTATGTCAAACAGGACGGGATCTTCAACGTGGTGGTGACGCTGTCCCGGCCTGAACCCGGTCCAGTCGTGCGGGGGCGGTCCATGACTTCCGGGCATGTGTGTAATAACGTAGCTGTCGCGATCATCGTCACGGCACTTTACGCCCCGTGGGGCTGGTTGATTTGGCCGTGGACCCTTTCGATGACCTATGGGCGGGTTTACACAGGCGCGCATTATCCGACGGATGTGGTGGCTTCGTGGGCACTGGCCTTCATTTATACCCTGGCCATTTTGTGGGTGGCTCAATATTTCTGGCATCGCTGGGGTTCTCGGTGGATGCCGAACACCTTCCGGAACCACCCGACTCTTTACCCGGCGTTTTCGACCGGCGAGGGCGTTTCGCCTCCGGCCCAATCCCGAGGAATCCAATCATGAAAACAACGCTGCTCCAACCCGTGTCCGAAGCTGCCCACCGGGCTTTATTTTTCTGTGAACCTGGCTTGCGGGTGGCCTGGCCAACGGTTGCCTGGTTCATGCGGACGCGGCCATTTTTGACCGTATTGGACCGTCTGGAAGGCTTAGAAGGGGATGTGGTCGAGTGCGGGGTGTTCTGGGGCCGTTCGCTTATTCCGATGGCGGGGGCACTGCGGAAGCGGGGCATGGCCGACCGGAAGGTCTTCGGACTGGACAGCTTTAACGGATTTGAGGAGGCCGATCTGGGGGAAGGGGATTTGGGAGAGGGCCGGACCATGGAAACGTTGCGGCGACGGTTCAAGCAACAGCCCAGGATTGTTTCTGATCTCCGGCGGGTGGCCGGTGTGCTGGGCTTGAATGTGGAGATTATGCCGGGCGAGTTTTCCAAGACCCTGCCGAAGATTATGGATCGGACATTTTGTTTCGTACATCTGGACTGTGACATCTATCAGTCTTACCGGACTTGTCTGGAAGCCCTTTATCCGCGGGTGGTGCCCGGCGGCATCATTCTGTTCGATGAATACCGAAGTCCGGTCTGGCCCGGGGCAACGGAGGCGGTCGATGAGTTTTTCTCCGATAAGCCCGAGAAACCCGAACCAGTAGAAGACCCTCGTCGGCCCGGTCATCCGAAGTTTCTGGTGTGCAAGGCAGCGGAGAGTTGAGACACGGCCTCACACCCATCTCCTGGCCGAGGAAATCGTTGGGCGCAACCTTGCCCGACGGGGAGAGACGACAAAATTTGGGGAATCTCCTTGATGCCGACCGAACCGCCTTTATCTTCGAGCTATGTCTGTCCCTGGGGAGTTGGCTTACAATTCGAAGGTTGAGGGCAATATTGTCCTGACCACGCTAGAGTCTTCGATCAACTGGATGCGGAAAAACTCGCTCTGGCCGATGCCCATGGGGTTGGCTTGCTGTGCCATTGAGCTAATGGCAGCGGCCTCTTCCCGGTATGATATTGCTCGGTTT
>CALFVM010000241.1 GCA_937928665.1 uncultured Candidatus Methylacidiphilales bacterium | reverse complement strand
GTCGCCGAAAAGGACGTCCCCCTCCTCCGGATCATAAAAACCTGCCAGCATCCGCAGAATGGTTGTCTTTCCACAGCCGGACGGTCCCAGCAAAAAGAACATTTCGCCCGACTCAATTTTAAGATCAACGCGATCGACAATGACCGTCCGGTCAAAGCGCTTCACCAGTTTTTTTAGGGTAACTTGCATGAGAACGGCTCAGTGGGGGGTTAGGGCGAGGCCACACGTCCGGCCGCAGCCAGCCGGGCCTCGCGCTCGAGAGTTCTGAAGCGGGCCACCGCCGCCTGCATCCACTGGTTGGAAAGCTGCCCGGCCCGAAGCTTGTCCCGGCCCCAAATCGCCGCCAGCTCCACCGATTCCGCCTCCGAAATAAACGGCTCCCCAAACCGCGCCACAAACGGTGCACGATCCGCTTCCGGTAAATCAATGATCGCTCTCCACGCCCGCACCAGGTGCGGATGCACATCAATGATCGTCTGGCCCATCAGCGAATTGACCAGGCTCCAACGCCGACTCCCCAACGCCGTGTCATACGTAAACGTAAACTCTGCCTTGAACGGATTGGCCGGAACCAACAGCCCGGTCAGATCATTCTCGTAAAGTTCCGGCAACACACCCATCCGCGAAATCCCGAAACGCTCCGCGCCCCCCGGTGCTCCCGTCGGTGTCATCCAAAGCCCTTGCCCCTCCCGCGACATGACAAACGTCACGAATGCCTCCGCCAAATCCCGGTTCGGCGCACCCCGCAGAATCGCAATCCCATCCGGATTGATCACCGAGACCCCTTCAGGAATCGAAAACCTCACATTCTCAATCCCCAGAAACGCCTGCTGCGTCATCCCATTGATATCAATCGCCATCGCATAGGCCGCTTCCCCCAGCGAAACCTGCTTGGTCGGCCCTGAACTGCTCTGCTCAAACTGACGCACATTCCCGCTCGATTGGTAAATCACCGCCCAACCCCGCTCCCAACCATAGGCCTGCAGGATAATCTCGTAAATCATGTGGGCCGCCCCGCTCTTCCGCAGGTCCGTCGAACTCACCCACGAAAACAAACGGGGATCACATAAATCATCCCAGACCTTCACCGGCGGCAGCCCCATAATCTTCACCACCCGCAAATTCTCCAAAATCCCAAACGACGAGAGTGCCGACCCGTAGAACATGAAGTCCTCGTCCACGATCGGGAATCCCCCCACCTCCTTCGGCAACGCGTCCAGCACCTCCTTCGGCAACTGGAACGGTGCCAGTTGCCCCCGGGCCTTCTGCGACTCAAACGGATCAATCCCTCCACCAAAAAAAATGTCAATCCCCGCCGACTGCGGATTGATTTCAAAAAGCGAGTTGATCGCCTTCTCAATTTGCGAGGTCCCACCCAAGTCCCGCCACCGCAACCGAACCGTCTCTCCCGTCCGGGTGCGATGATGATTTTCAAACGCACGCGTGAACTCGTACTGAATCCCCTCCCAGTGCGGCGAAACAATAATCAGCTCACGTTGCGCCAGGCCCCGACACGGGAATGTAACAAAGAACAAAAAAAAGGCGCCGACCCAAGTCAGCGCCGAAAAGGCCGTGCGTCGAGACGCTCGCATGAGCGCGTTTTAATTTCGTCGGCCCGCAAGTAAAGGCAAAAGGTACCAGAGGAAGTAAATCAGCGAGGTCAGGAACGCCGCCACATAGGTCCACGCCGCCGCATCCAACACCTTGCGAACTGCCGTCTCCTCATCGCCGGAGCGAATGAAATTCATCTTCGCCAACACGACCTTCGCCCGACGCGATGCATCAAACTCCACCGGGAGCGTAATGAGGTTGAACAGCATGATGATTCCCCACGCCACACACATCAGGGTCAGGTAGAGTGTGATGTTCGCAGGGTTGAGCATCCCGGTGAACAGACCAATGATCGGCAGCCACATCACCGCCTGATTGGCATACGTCGTCGCTCCCACCGCCGCCATCCGCCACTGCAGCGGCGCATAGGCGATCTTGTGCTGGATCGCATGTCCGCACTCATGCGCTGCCACTCCCAAAGCCGCCGTTGACGTGCCGACATAGTTGGCATGGGACAACACCAAGGTCTTGCTCAGCGGATTGTAATGGTCACTCAACAGCCCATCGTGACATTGAATTTCCACGTTGTTGATTCCCGCTGCCCGCAGAATCTGCGCGGCACACTCCGCCCCCGTGATCCCGGACCTGGCCGGCATCCGGCTATACTTGGCATAGGTCGATTTCACCCGGGCAGCCGCCCACATCGACATCCCCATGGTCAGGACAAAAATAATAATGGCGATAATCATAGTTCTCTCCTTTGGTTGAAAACCGCCTAAAACTTAATCACCTCGCCGCTTGTGGCAAGGGCTTTCGACTCACTTTCCCGCCCGGCAAATGCCAGTTCCGCGACAACCCGCCCACCACGACCCATCAGTGCCGAGTCACTGGCTCCGGCCTTGCCAATCCCGATCTGCAACGATTCATCTTCGCCCATTCCAACCTGCCCGGAACGTCCCGGACTGATGATTATCCCACGCTCCGCAGAACGTTGCTCCTCCTTCCTCGGCCGTTACACCGCCCCGCACGAACTCCTCTGCATCACCTTCCTCGCCAATCGGCTCAACCTCAAGCTCGGACCCCTGGCCGCCACCATCGCCGTCGCCTTCGACGCACGCCAGATCCAAACCGGCACCAACCAGCCACCCCTCCCACGCAGTGCGTCGCGACAGCCAGGCCCGCTTTCCGCCAAATCGTTAATGCAACCAATAGGCAGGATCCGGTTGACAAAAAGCTGCTTACTCAATTTAATCGATCCCATGGCTCCTCTCGCCCATCTCTTTGCTCTCTTCGCCCTGTCTCTCGACCCCTCCCACCTCGACGAGGTTACCTTCGTCGAAACCGCTAAGCCCGGCATCGTCCTCAGCGGTTACGTTGACGCCGGTTACCTCTATAACTTCACCAGCCGCACCGGCGGCTCCACGATCCAAAACCGTGCCAACAACGACGGTGCACCCGGCGGCCGCTTCTCCCTCCACGCCGCCAAACTCGTCCTCGAAAAACCCCTCCCCGAAACCAACACCTGGGCCGGAGGCTTCCGCGCCGACCTCATGTTCGGCGAGGACGCCGCTTTCCTCGGCCAAAACGCCGCCGGCTCGGACAGCTTCTACCTCCAACAAGCCTTCGCCCTCGTCCGCCTCCCCTATGGCAACGGGATCGATCTGGCCGTCGGCAAATACCAATCCCTCATCGGATTCGAAGCCGAAGAACGCCCCGCCAACCTCAACATCACCCCCGGCATCGTCTCCCTCATCGACCCCAGCTGGCTCGTCGGCGGCTACGCCACCTATCCCCTCCACGAAACCGTCGAACTCGCCCTCGGCCTCGGCAACGGCAATGGCATCGACGGCCTCGGCGTTAATGCCAATCCGCCTGGCGACTTCATCGCCGTCACTGGCTTCATCGAAATCAAGAACCCCAACGGCAACGCCGCCCTCCAAACCGGCTTCTACGTCGCCCCCAACGGCGATCCCGGCTACATCAACCCCCTCGACACCCCGCCCCTCCGCCGCTCCAACCTCGTCATCTGGAACACCTTCGGAACCTGGTTCCCCCGCCTCGCCCAGGACAAACTCCTCCTCGCCTTCAACACCAGCCTCGCCGGGTTCGATAACCAGCGCTTCACCGACGGCACCCTCCCCGCCAACGGCGGCTCCACCTTTTTCGGCCTCGCCCTCTACGCCAAATATCAGTTCACCCCCGTCGTCAGCCTCGCCGGCCGCGCCGAAATGGTCCACACCGACAACGACCGCTTCCTCCAAATCAGCGGCCCCGCCTTTAACCCCGCCTCCCGCCACGACCTCTACTCGTGGACCGGCACCCTCGGTTTCAACCTCGCCGATAACCTGCTCCTCCGCCTCGAATATCGCGCCGACTTCGGTTCTGACACCGTTGCCACCGGCGGCGGCACCTTCGGCAACACCGCCCACACCCTCGCCAGCCAGGTCGTCTTCTCGTTCTAAACCCGACTCACGCCCCCCCAGCCGCTCCCGCGTAAGCCTCCGGGTCCGGTGCCAGCGGCTTCAAATCCAACGCCGCCAATAGCGCGCGATCCTCGTCATCTGACGGGTTCTCCGCCGTCAACAATTTGTCCCCAAAGAAAATCGCATTTGCCCCCGCAAAAAAACAGAGTGCCTGCCCCTCCGGTGTCAGGTGCGTCCGACCTGCCGAAAGCCGCACCTTCGCCTTCGGAAACGCGATCCTCGCCGTCGCAATCAACCGCACCAACTGAAACACCGGCACCGGCTCCGCCCCCTCCAACGGCGTCCCCTCCACTGCCATCAAGCAATTAATCGGCACACTCTCCGGCGGCGGATCCAGCCGACCCAGCTCCTCCAACATCCGCAGCCGGTCCTCCTCACTTTCTCCCATCCCAATAATCCCACCCGAACACACCGAGATCCCCGCACGCTGCACATTCCCGATCGTCTCCATCCGATCCGCAAACGTATGCGTCGTCACAATGTTCGGATAATACTCCGGACTCGTATCAATATTGTGGTTGTACGCCGACAACCCCGCCTCCTTCAGCTTCCGCGCCGCCCCCTCCGATATCTGCCCCAGCGTCACACACACCTCCAAATCTAACGCCCGCACCTCCCGCACCGTCTGCAAAATCATCTCAAACCGCGGATCCTCCTCCCGAATCCCCTTCCACGCCGCCCCCATACAAAACCGCGTCGCCCCCTGCTCCTTCGCCAACCGCGCCTCCGGCAAAATCTGCGACGGCGTCATCAACTTCTCCGCCTCCACCCCCGTCTCATGATGCGCACTCTGCGCACAATACCCGCAATTCTCCGAACACCCACCCGTCTTGATACTCAACAACTTGCACAACTGCACCCGGTGCTCCGGCCAATGCGCACAATAAGTTTCTCTCCCCTTCTGAATCAATTCAAAGAAAGGAAGCTCATAGACAGCACGCAGCGAAGCAAGGTCAGTAGCCATGACTCTCCTCAGCATGAGCACCCCAACCCCCCGCTGTCAACCGGAGACGCCGCCCCAGTTAACATTCCCCACCCCCGGGAGGGCGAACCTCCGCGTGAGCCGAAATTTCATCCCGGACCACCCCCCGCCTCCGCGATTGCATCTTTCCCCTCCCGACGTAATCATCCCAACCCATGCCCAAAAACATCGTCTACTTCGATCTCGAAACCCAGAAAAGCGCCGCCGAAGTCGGCGGCTGGGATCGAATCGCCGAAATGAAGATGTCCATCGGCGTCACCTACAGCACCGCCCGCGGCACCTACGAAATCTACGACGAACCCCGCGCCCCTGACCTCATCCAGGAACTCCAACGCGCCGACCTCGTCGTCGGCTTCAACATCCTCCGCTTCGACTTCACCGTCCTCCAGGCCTACTCCCTCTTCGACTTCTCCGGCGTCCCCTGCCTCGACATGATGGTTGACCTCGAAAAAACCTGCGGCACCCGCCTCCCCCTCGACGGCGTCGCCGAAGCCACCCTCGGCCTCACCAAAACCTCCGAAGGAACCCAGGCCCTCAAATGGTGGAAAGAAGGCCGCCTCCGCGACATCGCCGAATACTGCTGCTACGACGTCAAAATCACCAAAAGCGTCCACGACTTCGGCGTCGCCCACGGCAAAGTTCACTACAAAGACAAAAAAACCCAACTCATCAAAGACATCCCCGTGGCCTGGG
>CALFVM010000240.1 GCA_937928665.1 uncultured Candidatus Methylacidiphilales bacterium | reverse complement strand
CCCGGCATCTTCCCCCACCGCCACGGCAAGGGAGGCGACCCCAACCGGTCCGCCTTGAAACTTGGTCACGAGAGTATCGAGGAGCCGCTTGTCCATCTCATCCAGCCCGTGTTCATCAATCTCCAGCATCCGCAACGCGGCATCGGCAACTGCCCCGGTGATACGCCCGTCGGTCCGCACTAGGGCGAAGTCCCGCGCCCAGCGGAGGAGGTTGTTGGCGATACGGGGCGTGCCCCGAGCGCGTCGGGCAATTTCCAAGGCACCGTCCTCTTCGATCTCGACCCCGAGCAGCCCGGCCGAACGCCGCACAATTCCGGCCAGCTCCCCATGGGTATAATAATCGAGCCGGTTGTTCATCCCAAACCGGGACCGGAGCGGGGCACTCAACATTCCGGCGCGGGTGGTCGCTCCGACAAGGGTGAACCTCGGCAGATTCAAAGAAATGCTCCGGGCACTCGGCCCTTGATCAATGACGATGTCGAGCCGAAAATCCTCTAAAGCCGGGTAAAGATATTCCTCAATCACGCGGCTGAGCCGGTGGATTTCGTCAATGAAGAGGATGTCGCGCTCCTGCAAATTGGTCAGCAGCCCGGCCAGGTCGCCGGCTTTTTCCAGGACCGGCCCGGAAGTAATCCGAAGCTGAACTCCCATGGCTTCGGCCAGGATGTGCGCCAGCGTGGTTTTCCCCAGGCCCGGTGGGCCGCTGATCAGGACGTGGTCGAGCGCCTGACCCCGGGCTTTGGCCGATTCAACCATGACCAAGAGCCGCTCGACCACCTTACCTTGGCCCGCGAACTCGGCGAACGACGAAGGCCGGAGTCCGGCGTCCGCCGGGGTTTCCACCGCAGGATCATCGGGATTGAGCTGTCTGAAGGGTTTTTCTGCCATGAGATCACATCCGTTTGAGTGCTTCCCGCACGGTCTCCTCCACCGTGTCACGGGGACCGGCCGCCGCCAGAGCCTTCAACGCCTCCGCCTGCTTGTACCCAAGTGCCATGAGAGCCAGCAGGGCGTCCCCACTACCGGACGTCGAGCCGCCGCCCCCGCGCGAGGCCTGCGGCCAGGCTTCGGAAACGCCCACCTTGTCGCGGAGTTCGACAATGACCCGCTCGGCTGTTTTCTTGCCCACACCCTTGATCGCGGCCAAGGCGGCAGCGTCGGAGGTTCCGACGGCTTCCCGGAAACGGGCGGGACTGCATCCGTTGAGAAAAGCAAGAGCCAGCTTTGGCCCAACCCCGGAGACGTGGGCCAAGAGCAGGGCGAAGAGATCGCGCTCCTCCTGGGTGGCAAATCCGTAGAGGACGTGCGCGTCCTCCCGCACCTGGAGGTAGGTCAGGAGCCTGACCCCTTCAGCGGGAGGCGGCGGCAGTTTTTCAAAAGTCGACATCGGCACCAGCACTTCATAGCCCACCCCGGCCACATCGAGCACCACGCGGCCCGGCAGGAGTTCTTCAAGGCGGCCACGGAGAAACGCGATCATCTCCTGCTTTTCCCCGAGGGCCGCGCAGGCGTCGATGCCAAAGTGCGGAAGGCCTGAGTGTGGGTCAGGGCGATGGCCAGCGCGTCGGCTTCGTCCGGACCCGGCGTCGTGGTCAGTCCCAGAATCGCCCGCATCATAAACCCCACCTGCTGCTTGGCCGCTCCTCCAAAACCCGTCGCGGCTTTCTTCACTAACCGGGCCGGATATTCATGGACCGGGATCCCGGCTTCACCCACTGCCGCCAACGCCGCACCGCGGGCACCGCCCAGCAGAATCGCCGTCCGGTTGTTCTGCACGAAGATCACCCCTTCAATCGCGACATGATCGGGGGCATAGGTTGCGATCGCGCCGCGGATGGCCCGGTGGATTTCTGCCAGGCAAGCCGCATGAGAGAGTCTGGGCGGGTTGGCCACCTTCGCCCAGGCCAACGCCCGCGTCCCTTTCGCGTCCCACTCCAGAACCGCGTAACCGGTTCCCCGCACCGATGGATCGATCCCCAGAACGCGCACGCTGGATTAAGGCTTTCCCCTGACCGGGACGCAATCTCTATCGCGCCAGTCCCCGCCATCAGGCGGTTGTCAGGGGCGGGCGAAAAAAAGGTTATGCACCCCGTCCACCATCAGGTTCACCCCAATGGCCAGGATGAAAAACCCAAGAATCCGGTTGAGGGCACCGAGGGCGTTCGGGCTCATCACCCGGACCAAAAGATCGCTGTAACGAAGCGATATCCACGTCAACAGCCCGATCGCCACAAATCCGGCCAGATAACCGGCATAGGCCGCGGGTGCTTTCCCGTAGGCGGTCAGGCCGATGGCCAGACTCATCGCTCCCGGCCCGGCTAGAATCGGCGTGGCCATCGGCGTCAGGGAAACATCGACCTTGTCACAGGCCGCCGCGCTCTCGGACTCCGACACCCGGCTGTTGTTCCCCAGCATCGACCACGCCGCCGCCGCAATCAACAGGCCCCCCGCAATCCGCATGTCATCCAAGCTGACCCCAAAAAAACGGAGCAGCGTGTCCCCGGCAAAAATCGAGATAACCAGAATCAGGGTCGTGTAGAGCGCGGTCTTGGACGCCATCCGCCGCCGATAGCCCGGCGTGTCGCTCTCCGTCATCGCGTAAAACATCGGCGCATGCCCGATCGGATTGATGATCGGGAACATCGCCCCCAAGGAGAGGCCCGCCGCCACAAAAAAATCGTGGAGCACGCGAAACTAGGAGCTTTTTGCAGGCTCCGCTTTGGCCTCAGCCGCAGGCGCAGCTTCGGGCGGACGGATTTTCGCCAGCGTGGCCGCCTCGATCTTCGCGTAGAGTTCCGGATCGGCTTTGATCGCGTCCCGGGCCGCGTCCCGGCCCTGGGCCACCTGGTTGCCTTCGAACGAAATCCAAGCACCCTTCTTATCCACCACACCCTGTTCAATGGCCAGGTCAATCAGCGAGCCGGCTTTTGAAATCCCTTCATTGTAGAGAATGTCGAACTCCGCCTCCGTGAAAGGCGGTGCCACCTTGTTTTTCACCATCTTGATCCGGGTCCGACTTCCCAAAACGGTTCCGTCCGAGGCTTTGATTGCGCCAATCCGTCGGATATCAATCCGGACGGAGGCAAAGAACTTGAGTGCCTTCCCCCCCGGCGTGGTTTCCGGACTGCCGAACATCACGCCGATTTTCTCGCGGATTTGGTTGGTAAAAATGCACACGGTTTTGGCCTTGCTGATCATGGCGGTCAGCTTGCGCATGGCCTGGCTCATGAGTCGGGCCTGAGAGCCGACCACCGCGTCGCCCATCTGCCCTTCCAGCTCGCCTTTGGTCACCAGTGCCGCCACCGAGTCCAGCACAATCACGTCAATCGCGTTGGACCGGACCAGCGTTTCACAAATCGTCAGGGCTTCCTCCCCGCTGTCCGGCTGGGAAACCAACAGCTCGTTCATGTTGACGCCCAGTTTGCGTGCGTATTGCGGATCAAGGGCGTGCTCGACATCGATAAATGCCGCCGTCCCGCCGAGCCGCTGGGCCTGCGCCACCAGAGTCAGGGTCAACGTGGTTTTCCCGGACGATTCCGGGCCGAAAATTTCGATGATCCGGCCTCTGGGAAAGCCGCCGCACCCCAGGGCGTGGTCAATCACAATCGATCCAGTCGGAATGGCATCGACCCGGAGCCGGGCGGAATCATCGCCCAGACGCATGATCGAGTTTTCGCCGAACTGTTTGACAATCGCCTGGAGGGCGAGTTCCAGGTTCTTGCGCTCCTGATCTTTGGCTGCTTCGGAAGGTTTGTTATCAGTCTTAGTTGCCATGTGTGATGTCTGTTAGATAGTCCGGTTGAATAAGCTGCCCGGCGATGCGGGGAGAAAGGTCCGCAAAGGCTGGCATGAATGCCGGGCCGGGCAAGGGAAAAGACTTGCCCAGGACAAAGTCAGTTCGCGCTCCACTCCAGCATCCGGTCCAAGGGCAGGCGAGCCCGCTCTGCCAACGCGGTGGGGAGTTCAATCCGCGGCTCCAGCGTTTCCAGCGCCCTGATCATTTTATCGAGAGTATTCATCTTCATGAACCGGCAATCGGCACAGGCGCACAATTCCGTCGGGCCGGGAATAAACGTTTTTTCCGGCAGCTCCCGGCGTAGCCGGTGGAGCATCCCCGACTCGGTCACAATAATAAACGCCTCGGCCGGCGATTCCCGGCAAAACGCGATCATTTTTTCCGTCGAACAGACCTCATCGGCCAAGAGCCGCACGGCCCGGGTACATTCCGGGTGGGCGACCACGGGGGCATCCGGGTAAGCCTCCCGGATTTTCGTAATGCTGGCGTGGGTAAACTCGACGTGAACGTAACAATTCCCCTCCCAGAGGCGCATGGGTCGCCCGGTCGTTTGCCGGACCCACTCCCCCAGATTTTGATCAGGAACAAACAGAATTTCGCGCTCCGACGGCACCCGCGCCACGATCCGGGCGGCATTGCCCGACGTGCAAATAACATCGCTCAGTGCCTTCACTTCGGCCGTGCAGTTGATATAGGCAACCACATACAGGCCCGGGTTCCTCTCCAAATACGTCCGGAGATCCCCCGCCGGACACGAATCGGCCAGCGAACACCCGGCATCCATGTCCGGGATCAGCACCGTTTTTTCCGGGTTCACCAGCTTGGCCGTTTCCGCCATGAAATGCACCCCACAAAACAAAATCACATCCGCCTCGGTCGCCCGCGCCTGATACGCCAATCCCAGCGAATCCCCAACGTAATCGGCCACCTCCTGAATCTCCGCGCTTTGATAATTGTGCGCCAGAATCACCGCATTCCGCTCGCGCTTCAACGCCAGCACCTGCTCCTGCAATGGGTTCATAACCGGGAAAGGGATCTTTATACCTCATCCCCTGCATCGTGTCCATCACGCCCGCCTTTTTCCGCGGCCCGGCCCCCAGAACCCCCCCGTGCGTTCCGTGCTCCCCGTGGCTCTCCTTGCCTTTCAGGTCTTGCGTCTTCGCGTCTTGGCTTCAGACGCACGGCCTCCTCCCCACCCATCCCGGCGGGATTGCCGCCCACGACGGCACGCCATCACCTCGGCTCATGCGCTGCAAAACCGCCACACGCCGGGCTTGCGCCCCCTCCCGCTCCAGTTCAGAAAAGGAGCATGAGGCAGGTCTTCATGGTGGAAGCTCCAGACCGCCCCGGTCTGGTTCACGAAATCACCGGCGCCCTCTTCCGTTCCGGGCTCAATCTCATGGAGAACCAGGAACACGTCGATCCCGACTCCGGCCGGTTTTTTATGCGGTCTGAACTCGAAGGTTCGGCTGAACCCTCCCACCTCCTTGCCACACTCAACGAGCTACACCTCCCCGGCGCCACCTTTCGCCTTCGCCCACTCAAACCGCGTCGCGCCGTCATGCTCGTTTCCCGCGAACATCATTGCGCGGCGGACCTTCTCGTCCGCCACACCTTTCAAGAACTCAACCTCCACCTGGTCAGCGTCATCAGCAACCACAGTCACCTTGGCTGGCTGGTGGAAAAATTCGGTCTCCCCTTTCACCACCTGCCCGCCGAGCGGGTGTCCCGCGAAACGCACGAGAGCCAAATTTCCGCCCTCCTTGAGGCCGCCGATCCAGAACTCATTATCCTGGCCCGATACATGCGGATTCTGAGCCCGGGATTCGTCGCCCGCTGGGAAGGCCGCATCATCAACATTCATCACTCCTTTCTGCCCGCCTTTGTCGGAGCCCGCCCCTACCAACAGGCTTTTGAACGCGGCGTGAAAATCATCGGCGCCACCGCCCACTTCGTCTCCGACGATCTTGACCAGGGCCCCATCATCGCCCAGGACGTCATCCCCGTCGATCACACCTATTCAGCCAAAGAACTTGCCCGGGCCGGCCGCGATGTCGAACAACGGGTTCTGGCCGCTGCCGTCCGCCTCGTCACCGAAGACCGCGTCTTCATCTGCGGCCGTCGCACCATTGTCTTCCCATGAGCACCGTTGGCGTCCCCAAAGAAATCAAAGCCCAGGAGCACCGCGTCGCCCTCCTCCCCGACACCGCCCGCCAACTTGTTCGGCGCGGCCACCGCGTCCTGGTCGAAACCGGCGCCGGGAACGGTATTGGAGCTGACGATGAAAGCTACCGCCGCGCCGGAGCCGACATTGTCCCCGAACACGCCGACCCCTTCACCGCGGATTTGGTGGTCAAAGTCAAAGAACCCCAACCCTCTGAACTTCCCCTCCTCCGCCCCGGGCAAATCCTCTTCACCTACCTCCACCTCGCCGCCGACCGCGCCCTGACCGAAGCCCTGGCCGCGACCGGCGTCACCGCCATCGCCTACGAAACCGTCGAACTCCGCGGACGCCTGCCGCTCCTCGAACCCATGAGCGAAATCGCCGGGCGCATGTCCGTCATCGTCGGTGCTTACTTCCTTGAGAAACACAAGGGCGGCAAGGGCGTCCTCCTCGGCGGTGTCCCTGGCGTCCTGCCTGGCCGCGTCGTCGTCCTCGGCGGCGGCACCAGCGGCATCAACGCCGCCCGTATGGCCACTGGACTGGGTGCCGACGTCACCATCCTCGAAGTCGATCTGGAGCGGATGCGCTTCCTCGACATCACCATGCGCTCCGCCCACACCCTTTTTTCCAGCGAGGCCAGCCTCACCGGCCTTCTCCCGGAAACCGATCTCCTCATCGGCGCCGTCCTCGTCCCCGGCGCACCCGCCCCCAAACTCATCACCCGCGACATGCTCCGCCTCATGCGTCCTGGCAGCGTCCTCGTCGATATCGCCATCGACCAGGGCGGCTGTGCAGAGACCTCCCGCCCCACCACCCACGATGCCCCCGTTTTCATGGAACAAAACATCGTCCACTACTGCGTTGCCAATATGCCCGGCGCCTACGCTCACACTGCCACCCAGGCACTCGCCAACGTCACCTCCCGCTACATCGAAGCGCTCGCCGACCTTGGCCTCCGCGACGCCCTCGCCCGCTTCCCCGAACTCCTCCCCGGCATCAATATCCGCAACGGAGCCGTTACCTGCCCGGCCGTCGCCGCCGCCCACGGCCTCCCCTGCGTCCAACCCCTGTAAACAAGGACCTTCTCCCTTGAAACCTGCCCCGTTGCATCCCGCCTTCCCCCCCTTGGCGTCTTCGCGTCTTGGCGGGAGACCCCCTGCCTTTTCCGGCCCGACCCCGGCGGTCACCAGCCGCCTCTGCAAGAAATTTCGGTTCACGCGAGGGTTGGCTTTCCCAGGAAAGAGGTGCCTTGCTTCGGTTACGCTTGCTCTTTCTTGATTTTGCCGCCCCAGGAGATGATCCGGGCTTTGGCACCCATTTCTTCAGCTTCTTTGACTTTGCCCATGCGGACATAGACCAAGGAGAGGCTGGTGTAAGCCATCTGATCGTTGGGCCGGATGCGGATGGTTTCCTGCCCCGCCGCCAGTGCTTCCTCATATCGCCCGAGTTTCATCAAGGCCATGCCCAGCGCGTGCCAGGCATCGAAATGATCCGGATCAATTTCGGTGGCTTTCCGGTAGGCGGCGGCGGCTTCCTCCAGATCGCCCAGAGCGAGGTGGGTGTTGCCTGCATCAAGCCAATCTTCAGCGGTTTCCATGGGTCTCCTCCCAATTCATCAACGCGGCAATCAACGCTTCCAGTTTGGCTTCAGCCGCTTCAGCCGCAACGCACCAGCCGAGCTTCTGCACGGCAGCCGAGGTGATCGGGCCGAGCGTGGCGATGCGCACGGTGGGCGGCACGTCGATTCCCATCTCCCGCAGATTTTGCGCCGAGGACGCGCTGGTGAAAATAATCCAATCCACGGCACCCTCCGCGACTTCGGCCCGGGCGAGGTCGGCCGCTTCGGGGTCGGGCACGGTGCGATAAATCTCCAACCGGTTCGGTTGACACTCCCGACCTCGCAGGATGTCGAGCGGCTCCGAGGCCGCGAGATTGCCGCAGGGCCAGAGGACGCGCTGGCCCGGCTGAACCGGGAGTTCCTCAGCCAACCGTTCCCCCGTGCTCATGGCCGGAATGAAGTCGGCCCGAAGATGGAACCGCTCCAGTTCCCGGGCGGTCCCGGAACCGACCGCGGCCAGTTGGATTCCGGCCAGGGCGCGGCTGTCTGTTTCGTTCCACAATCCATGGAAAAAGATTTGCACCGCATTGGGACTGGTAAAGGCGATCCAGTCAGGGCGCGCAGGCCGGGCCCACGCGCCGGGCTCCCAGGGGATCGGTTCAATCCGGATGGTGGGGATTTCGACCACGTCAGCACCGGCTTCACTTAAAAGTTCGCTCAACCGCCCGGCCTGGGCTCGGGTTCGGGTCACGGCGATCCGGCGACCGAAGAGGGGGCGGGTGTCAAACCAGCGCAGGGTGTCGCGCTTGGCGGCGACAGCTCCGACAACGATAATAGCGGGAGCCTGGAGCCCGGCTTCGCGGACGCGCCCGGCAATGGTGGTGAGGGTGCCACTGACGGTTCGTTGCCGAGGCAGCGTGCCCCATTGAATAAGAGCCACGGGACAATCCCCGGACGCGCCCGCCTCCATCAGGCATCGGCAGATGGATTCCAGGCGTTCGACACCCATGTAGATGACCAGCGTGGCTTGGGACTCGACCAAGGCCCGCCAGTTGATCTTGGAGGTGGGTTTGGTCGGATCTTCGTGTCCGGTGAGCAAGGTGACGCAACTGGTGGCATCGCGATGGGTCACGGGGATGCCGGCAAAGGCGGGGGCAGCCACACCGGAGGTGACGCCGGGAACGATCTCAAACGGTATCCCCGCCCCGGCCAGTTCTTCAGCCTCTTCACCCCCCCGGCCAAAGACGAAGGGGTCGCCGCCCTTGAGCCGGGCCACGCGCTTGCCCCCGCGGGCCAGGCGGATGAGAAGGGCGTTGATGCCTTCCTGGGGAAGGGTGTGATGGGCCGCTTTTTTGCCGACGTAGATTTTTTCCGCATCGGGCCGGGCCTGATTCACCAGATCGGCCGCACCGAGGTAATCATAAACGATGGCGTCTGCCTGCCGGACCAACTCGACGGCACGCACGGTGACCAGACCGGCATGACCAGGGCCGGTGCCGATCAGGGCGACGGAACCAGCTTTCATCGATCCCCTCCCTGACGGATGCGTTCGGCGGCAGCCTGCCCAAGGGCAACCGGATCGGGAGCAGGTCCGGTCACCCTCCCCCGAAGCACCGGCGCGGTTTCATCCTCGGCCCAGGCAACCTGGAGAAGCAGATGACCGGTGGCCGGATCGGGCCGGGCACAGGCACCGGCTGGAGCCAGGCAACCCCCGCCCATGGCAGCCAAAAAGGCGCGTTCCGCAGTGACGCAGGCGCGGGTGACAGGATCATCGAGGAGGGCGAGGACATCTATTGTCTCCGAGTCATCCGCCCGGCACTGGAGGGCCAGGGCACCCTGGCCGGGGGCAGGCACCATGTCGTGGAGCGGAAGGAGGTGGAGATGGCAACCCCCCAGATCAAGCCCGAGCCGACGGAGACCGGCGGCAGCCAAAATGAGACCCACGGCGGAGCCTTCCCGCATTTTCCGGAGCCGAGTGTCGATATTGCCCCGGACGGGGCGGGAGGCGACGGCTGGGTAAAGGCCGCGCCACTGGACGCGACGGCGGGGGCTGCCGGTGAGGATTTCCGAACCCGGCGCAAAAGTCAGCGAGGCGCACTCCGGCCGGACGATGAGGGCATCGGCGGGGTTTTCGCGTTCGGGGATGGCGGCGACCGTCAGGCCAGGAGTGGCATCCACGGGCAGATCCTTGAGGCTGTGCACGGCGGCATCCGCGCGACCGTCCCGGAGCACTTCCTCGATTTCTTTGGTAAAGAGGCCTTTGGCAGGCGCGGGAGCGTCGGGGTTGGCGGACTGGAGATGATCGCCCGTGGTTTTGACGATGATCACCTCGCAGATCAGGCCGGGTTGGACAGAAGTAAGGCGGTCGGCCACCGCGCGGGTTTGAGCCAAGGCGAGCGGGCTGCCACGGGTGGCCAGGCGAAGGCGTTGGTTCACAGGTTGGCCTCCCGATCGCGCCACGATTCCCCCGACCCAGGCTCAGGTCCGGTCCAGCCGCCATCGACCGGGCGGAAGGTTTTATGGAACCAGTGGGAAAAGGTGGCCTCGTGTTTGTGAAGGAGGGCGCGGCATCGAACAATTTCCCGCTCGCGTTCCCGGAGATTGGCCTGGGCGATGCCCTGGAGATCATCAATGTCGTAGAGATAGACAGCGTCAACCAAAGCAGCGGTCGGATCGATATCGCGGGGGACGGCCAGGTCGATGAGGAAAAGGGGGCGGAAATCCCGGCGTTCCATACACGGCTCAACGTCGTCGCGGGCCAGCACGTGATGGGGCGCAGCGGTCGAGGAGATGATGATATCGACTTCGGGAAGAAGGGCGTTCCAATCTTCCCAGCGGTGGGCTTCCCCGCCCACGGTGGCGGCAAGTTCAACGGCCCGGTCGTGGCTGCGGTTGGAGACCAGAACGCTTTTGACCTGGCGGGCGACGAGGGTGCGAAGCACCCGCTCGGAGGTGTCACCCGCGCCGAGGATCATGACGGTGGTATCGGTGAGCCGGCCGAAGATGCGCTCAGCCAATTCAACAGCGACCGAGCCGACGGAGACGCTGCCGCGAGTGATGGCACTGTGGGTGCGGGCGTCTTTGGCAGCCGCGAAGGTGGTCTGAAAAAGCCGGTGAAGCACACGCCCGCAACACCCGGCCGCGGTGGCTTCTTCATAGGCGGATTTGATCTGGCCGAAGATTTCGGTTTCCCCAATGACCATCGACTGGAGACCGGCGGCGACGGCGAAGGTGTGATGGACGGCCGCACCGTTGACATGGATGTATTCATGCCGTTCCCAGCAGGCGACCGGTTTTTCGGCGGCCCGAAGGGCATCGGCGACGGCCGCCCGGACCGGGTGCAGGCCGACCTCCGCCGCCACGAAGAACTCAACCCGGTTGCAGGTGGAGAGAGCGACCACCTCGGCTTCGGGCAACGCCTCCCGGAGCCGGGCGAGGGCGGCGGTGCGCTCGGCGGGGTTGAGGGCGACCTGCTCCCGTTCTTCAACCGTGGCGGTCTGGTGGCTCAGGCCGAGGCAATAGAGGTTCATGGCAGGTAAAGCCCGTGGGAGCGGCCGATCTGGTTCACTCCCCAGAAGGTCAGCAGCATGAAAACGAAAACGCCAAGGGAGGCCCAGGCAAACCGGGTCGGACCCATCTTGGACAGCCAACGCGCGGCAACGATAAAACCGTAGGCGGCCCAGACCAGGAGGCTCCAGTAGAGTTTGACCCGCTCAATCACCGCGGATTCGGGAACGACAAAACCGAATCCGAGTCCGGCCGTCAGGACCAGCCAGCCGAGCATGGCCACGCGCCAGCAGACCCGGTCGAGGGCACCCACGGGCGGCACGGGATCCAAGCGTTCGGGCCCGGTGCGGGCTTTGAGCATCCGGCTGGTGACCAGGAAGACAACGGCCGCCATGGCGGCCAGCCCGAGCGTGCCGTAGGCGATCAGGCTCAGGCCGATATGCATTTCCAGTTCAAAAGTCATCGGCGGCATGGAGCGGGGCAGGTCAAGCCCCGGAAAAATGAGACCGATCAGGGCGAGCCCGCCGGCCAGGGGTGCGGTCAGGGCACCGAGCAAGGAGACGCGGAAGATCGTCCCGAGGATGAGGTAATTGAGGGCGACCGACCAGGAGATGAAGGTGAGGATTTCAAAGAGGTTGGTGACGGGACAAATGCCCGTCTGCCCGGCCCGGAGGAAAAGTCCCCACGTTTGCAGGATGAATGCCAGGCCGATGAGGGTAAAGCTGGTCCAGCCGGTTTCCAGGCGGCGTTGTCCCAGGGCGTAGAGAGCCCGGGCGGCAGCGGCAAGGTAGGCCAGACAGGCCAGAGCGAGAAGGGTCCGGTCCATGGGTCAACCGCAGAGCGCACGCCGTTCCTGGGGGCGCAAGCTGAAAAAAGAAAACGGCGACACCATGAACGAATACCCCAAAACCACCGGCAGCGCGAGGCGAAAGGCCGGATTCACGGTTGGTTGAAAAATCCTTTGATACGCTTGAGCAGATCAGGAACAGCCAACATCCGCCCGATGCCTTCGTAGCCGCAGGCCAGGAGACCTTCCTCGGGTCCCCACAGCTCAACCCCGCGGCTCCGGAGAGTGGCGGCATTGGCCTGGGTGGCAGGGTGAAGCCACATTTTTCCGTTCATGGCGGGTGCCATAGCGACGGGTGCCGGAGTGGCCAGCAGGATGGCGGTAAGTGCGTCCGGGGCGAGGCCGAGGGCGGCTTGGGCGAGGAGATGGGCGGTGGCGGGGGCGACCAGCACAAGGTCGGCGGCGTCGGCCAGCTCGATGTGGGTCGGGCGTTCGGGTTGTTCTTCGGCCCACAGATCGGTGACGACGGCACGGTGGGTCAGGGCAGCGAAGGTCAGCGGGCCGACAAAGCGTTGGGCTTCAGCCGTCATGACGACATCGACGCGAGCGCCGGCCTGGGTGAGGGCACTGGCCAGCTCGGCCGCTTTGTAGGCGGCAATGGAACCCGTGACACCGAGGAGGATTCGTTTGTTGGTCATGGGACGACAAGGACAGAACCCGGGAACAGATTCACAACTGTTTTTCCTGTTTGAGCCGGTGGCTGGCCAGGCGTTCGGCCCGCATGATGGCCCGGAACTTTTCCAGATCTTCTTCCATGGACCCGCTGAGAATGGTGTAGCGGTATTCGGGCCAGAACTTCATTTCTTCGCGGGCGGTGGCGAGACGGCGGGCAACCTGCTCTTCGGTCTCGGTCCCGCGCTTGCGGAGCCGGCTTTCCAGTTCGGCCCAAGTCGGGGGCATGACAAAGACATCGACGACCGCCGCGCGGACGGCGGGATCTTGGCAGGT
>CALFVM010000239.1 GCA_937928665.1 uncultured Candidatus Methylacidiphilales bacterium | reverse complement strand
GTGCGTCAGCCATGGCCGGGCAACGTGCGGGAGCTGGAGAATGTGCTGCGGAAAGCATTGATCGAATCAGCCGGGAGGGCGGTCACAGCCGCGACGATTGCGGCCTGCCTCTACCCGCACGCCCGCACCGCGCCTGGGGTTGATGGGCTGAGTGACTGGGTCAACGCACGGGTGGATGAGGCCGAGGCGATGGGCGGCGGCGACCTGTATCGGACGGTGATTGCCGAAATCGACCGAGTGCTTTTGGGCGAGGTCATGCGACGATGCGGGCATAACAAAGTCAAAGCAGCCGAATTGACAGGTCTGTCGCGCCCAACGCTTTATCAGAAGTTGGGACGGCTGGCTTCACCGGTCGGTTAGGCCGCCAGAACGGGGCGGTGGGTGAGAGAGGGGTTGCGCGGAGGGGGCGGGGCGGGGATGCTTTCGGAATGCGAAAGGACGTTCAATGAGCAAGGGTGGGGATGGGTTCAAGGAGAAGCATGTGCTCCTGGCCGGATCGGACGAGTTCCGGGTGAAGGAACGTGCGGCGGAAGTGTTGAAGGAATTGGCTCCGGAGGATCCGATGAGTTTGGAGGTGATCGATGGACAGGTCCTTCTGGTGGATCAGGCGGTGGCGCAGGTGGACCAGGTGCGGTCGGCACTGTTGACGCTCCCGTTTTTTGGCGGCCGCAAGGTGGTCTATTTCAAGAATGTCACTTTTCTGGGGGACACGAAGGAAGGGCGGAGCGAAGCCGTGCTGGCGGCCTTGGAACGGTTATTGGAGACGTTGAAAAAATGCCCACCGAGCGAGGCACAATTGGTGGTGAGTGCGCTGGGTTTCGATCGGCGTCGGACGTTTGCCAAACAGTTGGAGGCGATGTCGCACGTGGAGCGGTTTGATCTGATTGATTTGCGGGGAAAGGGTGGTGAGGAGGCGGTGGTGGCGGAGATTGAGCGGGCGTTGCGGGCACTTGGATTGACGGCGGAGCCGGGGGCGATGGAGCGGCTGGCGCAGTTGGTGGGGAATGAGACCCGGACGTTGCACGCGGAGGTGGAGAAACTGGCCGTCTATCTTCATCCGGAAACGGTGGTGACGGAGGAGGCGGTGCGGGAGATTGTGGCGGCGACGCGGGAGCTTGTAGTGTGGGACTTGTGCGATGCCGTGGCGGAGGGGAAGACTCGTGATGCGGTGGGCCTGTTGCGGCAACTGCTGGCCCAGGGGGAATCGGAAATCGGTGTCTTGGCGGTGTTGTCGAACAACTTCAGGCTGATGGCCGTCTGCCGGAGCCTGGAGGAGAGCGGGGACTTGAAATTGGTGCCGGGCCGGTTCCCGAGTGTGACCATGACGGAGGAGTCGAAGGAGTTTTTGCCGCGAACCAAGGCGGGAGAGCTGCCGAAGCCCTTCCGGCTCGGGCGGGTGACGGCGCAGGGGAAAAAACGTTCGCGGGAGTCCGTGTTCGGGGCACTGGAAACGCTTTATCGGACCTACTGGGCCGCACTGTCTGGAGGGGCAGACCGGGCGAGGGCACTTGAATCGGGCTTGGTGGAGTTGTGCCGGTTGAAGTGACCAGTTTGCAAATCCGATGGATGCCCGTTGGCTGGATTCACCCCGAGGGCACTCTCAAGAACGCGGTCCAGGGTGTTGACGAGTGTTTGAGCGGTGTAGGGCTTGGGGATAAAAGCGGCTGCTGGAACTTCGGAGGACAGGGCGGAGGTGTGTCCGGAGGAGGCAACGATGAGGACTTCGGGGTTGATGGTGCGCAGCGCAAGAATGGCGGCATGGCCGTCCATAACCGGCATGGCGATATCCATGAGGACGAGATCAATCTCGTCCCGCTGCCGGGTGTAGGTTTCGACAGCCTCGGCTCCGTTGGTGGCGGTCAGGACGCGGTACCCGAAGCGGCGGAGGGCAATTCGGGCGAGGTCAAGGATGGTAGGCTCATCGTCAACCACGAGGATGCCTTCGTTGCGGACGCGGGAGGGATTGGGGGGCGTCGGGGCAGTGTCTAGGGGTCCGTCAGCCGGGACCGGGGCGATGGGGAGATAGACGTGGAAGGCTGTTCCGCGGCCGAGAGCACTCTCGACGGTGATGAAGCCGCCATGGTTTTTGACGATGGTGTGGGTGGTGGCCAGGCCTAGGCCGGTGCCCTGTCCCTGCTCTTTGGTGGTGAAGAAAGGTTCAAAGATATGATCGAGGACGGCCTTGGGCATACCAACTCCGGTGTCGCGCACGGTGACGGTGAGATAGTGGCCGGGCCGGGCGCCCGGGGTCATTTCGGCAAAGACGTCGTCGATGTCGGCGCGACCGAGGCAGAGACTGAGGGTGCCTCCATTGGGCATGGCGTCGCGGGCGTTGACGGTGAGGTTCATGAGGACCTGGTGGAGCTGGGTGGGATCGGCCTGGATGAGCGGAAGGTCGGCGGGGAGATCGAGTTCCAGGGTGATGTTTTTCGGGAAGGTCTCGCGAACAATTTTTTCGATGTCTTTGGCCAGGTACCGGAGGTTCAGCGTGATGCGCTTGCCTTCGACGCCCCGGGCAAAGGAGAGAATCTGGCGGACCAGGTCGGCTCCACGTGCCGCACTTGATTCGATCGTGTCGAGGACCGAACTGATGCGGGGATCGAGCCGCTCGGTTTTGAGGAGGCCGACGGAGAGGAGAATGGGGGCGAGGATATTATTGATGTCGTGGGCAATGCCACCAGCGAGTTTGCCGATGCTTTCGAGTCGTTGGGCCCGGAGGAAACGGCTTTCCATTTCTTTCTTCTCCGTGATGTCTTGTTTGACGCCGATGAAGTGGGTGATGGGGCCGGTGTCCTCGCGCAGGGGAGTGATCACGGCCGATTCGGTGTAAAGGGAGCCGTCTTTTTTGCGATTGACCAGTTCGCCGCTCCACGTATCGCCCCCGGTGATGGTGTCCCACATTCTGCGGTAAAAGGCGGTGTCATGATAGCCGGATTTGAGGAGGGATCCCGGGGTTTTGCCGATGGCCTCAGGGAGTGTGTAGCCTGTGTTGGTTTCAAATGCGCGGTTAGCCCAGACAATGCGGCCGGCTGCGTCGGTGATCAGGACCTCGCTGGCAGAAGCGTCCAAGGCAGTGGTTCGGAGGTGCAGAAGTTCGTCGGCCCGGACACGGGCAGTGATATCGTGAATGATGGCGAAAGCCAGATCACGTCCTTGATGGCGGGTCTGCCCGGTGAACATTTCGACCTCCCGGGTTGACCCATCGGCCAGTCGATGACGGAAGCGGAAACCCTCGTGTTCCCGCAGAATGGCATGACTGAAGGCTCGGCGAAGCTGTTCCGGTGGTGTGGAATCGATTTGGGCGAGGGGCGCGCCCCGGAGTTGCTCGAGGGGGAAACCGTAAAATTCGGAGGCAGCCGGGTTGGCGTCGATAATGGTGCAGGCTTCCGGGTCGATCAGGAGCATGACGGTGTGGTGATTCTCAAACAGTGCCCGGTAGCGTGAATCGGAATCGGCTGCCCGCTCTTCGGCCAGCTTTCGCAGAGCGTCGGTGCGGGCGGACACTTCTTCTTCCAGAGCACCAAGCAGCCGGTTGAGTTCTGCGCGGTCGGCTGCGTGAGCGGTTTCGTGGCGAAAGAGGAGGAATGTCAGGAGGATGGAAGTCACCACAATGAAACCGATGCCCTTTACCGTTCCGAAAGAGAGGGCGGCATCGGCTCCGGGATAGAAAAGGGAGACAACGTAGTCGGAACCGACGATCCACAGGCACCCGACCACCAGATAGGCACCGACGATGGAGAGAGAGACCAAGAGCGGCGGGATCGGGCCGGAGGTTGAGGTCCGCGAAGAAGGGCGCGTCGGCCCACGTTTAATCACCTAGATAAGTTAGAAGCGGGTGCCGGGTTCGGAAAGGTGAAACTTGAACCGGCGTTCACGGGGGAGTCGCGGGCAGGTCGGGAGAAACCGGAAGAACTGGTGCCGCGTGATCTGGATTTAGGCTACCT
>CALFVM010000238.1 GCA_937928665.1 uncultured Candidatus Methylacidiphilales bacterium | reverse complement strand
AGGGAGCCGAGGCTTTCCTGGATGGCGCGGCGGGCGGTGTGGGGGATGATGTTGTTGGCCTGGTTGTAGGCGATTTGTTTGGCCCGGCGGGCTTCGGTGACCTCGAGGAGGCGGCGGATGGAGCCGGTCATGCGGTCGGCGTAGAGGATGACTTCCCCGTTGATGTGGCGGGCGGCGCGTCCGGCGGTTTGAATGAGGGAGGTGTCGGAGCGGAGGTAGCCTTCTTTGTCGGCGTCGAGGATGGCCACAAGGGAGACCTCGGGGAGGTCGAGGCCTTCGCGGAGGAGATTGATGCCGACGAGGACATCGCAGGAACCGGCGCGGAGGTTGCGGAGGATTTCGACCCGCTCGATGGCGTCGACTTCGGCGTGGATGTATTGGACTTTGAGCCCGGCCTCGCGGAGGTAGTCAGTGAGGTCTTCGGCGGTGCGTTTGGTCAGGGTGGTGACGAGGACGCGTTCGCCGCGTTCGACGCGGAGCTTGGCTTCGGCGATGAGGCTGTCGATTTGGCCTTCGAGGGGTTTGAGGGTGATTTTTGGGTCGAGGAGGCCGGTGGGGCGGATGATTTGTTCGACGACTTCGCCTCCGGCGCGGTTGATTTCGTGTGAATCGGGGGTGGCGGAAACGTAGATGACCTGGTTGAGGAGGGATTCGAACTCGTCGAAGTTCAGGGGGCGGTTGTCGAGGGCGGAGGGGAGGCGGAAGCCGTGTTCGACCAGGACGGTTTTCCGGGAGCGGTCGCCGGCGTACATGCCACCGATTTGGGGGACGGTGGCGTGGGATTCGTCGAGGACGGCGAGAAAGTCTTTGGGGAAGAAGTCGATGAGGGTGAAGGGACGGGAGCCGGGCGGGCGGCCGGAGAGGTGGCGGGAGTAGTTTTCGATGCCGGTGCAAAAACCCATTTCCTGCATCATGTCGAGGTCGTAGGTGGTGCGCATTTTGAGGCGTTGAGCTTCGAGGAGTTTGCCGGCGCGTTCCAGTTCGGCGATGCGGGCTTCGAGTTCGGCGCCGATGGCGGCGATGGCCCGGCGCATTTTTTCGGCGGGGGTGACGTATTGGCGGGCGGGGAAGATGATTTCTTTGTCGTGGAGGGTGAGGGTGTCGCCGGTCAGGAGGTCGAACTTGGAGATGCGTTCGATTTCGTCGCCGAAGAATTCGATGCGGAGGGCTTCGTCGGTGGAGGCGGGGCAGACTTCGACGACGTCGCCGCGGGCGCGGAACTTGCCGCGGGCCAGGGCGATGTCGTTGCGTTCGTATTGGATGTCGACGAGGCGTGCGAGAAAGGCCTCGCGTCCGAGAGGTTGGCCGACTTCGATGGGCAGGATCATTTGGGCGTAGTCTTCGGGGGAACCGAGGCCGTAGATGCAGGAGACGGAAGCAACGACAATCACGTCGCGCCGGGTGAGGAGGGAGGCGGTGGCGGAGAGGCGGAGGCGTTCGATCTCGTCGTTGATGCTGGAATCTTTTTCGATGTAGGTGTCGGTGCGGGGGATGTAGGCTTCGGGTTGGTAGTAGTCGAAATAGCTGACGAAGTACTCGACGGCGTTCTCGGGGAAAAAGCTTTTGAGTTCGGAGAAAAGCTGGGCGGCGAGGGTTTTGTTGTGGGAGATGACGAGGGTGGGTCGGTCGAGGCGGGCGATGACGTTGGCGATGGTGAAGGTTTTGCCGGAACCGGTGACGCCGAGGAGAACGGAATGTTTTTCACCCGCGAGGAGGCGTTCGGTCAGCCGGGTGATGGCGCCGGGCTGGTCGCCGGTGGGGGCGTAGGGAGCGATGAGCTTGAAACCGGGCATGGTAGAGGAGGTTAGCAGGGATCGGCGGGGTGGCCAAACAGGTTCGTGTCTTGACCGGCCCGGCTCTGGGGTCGAGATTTGGAGTCAGGACATGATGCGGGTGTTGCGAGGTTGTGCGGCGTTGGTTTTGGTGGCCGGGATGGGTCTGGCCGGGGCGGGCTACCTGTGGCTGAAAGAGGAGTATGAGAGGCACCGTCGTTACGATGCGCTGATCGCGGAGGCCGCGGCCCAGTTTGATCTCGACCCGCTTTTGATCCGGGCGGTGATTTGGCGGGAATCGGGGTTTGATGAGCGGGCGGTTGGCCGGGCGGAGGAGCGCGGGCTGATGCAGGTCACGGCCGGAGCGGGTCAGGATTGGGCGGATGCCAATCGAATTGAGAACTTCCGCCCGACCGATTTGTTTGATCCGCGAACGAACATCACGGCGGGGTCTTGGTATTTGAGCCGAGCGATTCGGCGGTGGCCGGAGAGTGACGAGCCCGTGGTGTTTGCACTGGCCGAATACAACGCGGGGCGCCGTCATGCGAGGCGTTGGGCGGAACCGCTGACCGAGTTGCGGGCCGATGATTTTCTGGAGCAGATGGACTTCCCGACTACGCGGGCTTACATCCGGGCGATTACGGGCCAACACGCGCATTACCAGGATCGGCCGGATGAGGGGATTTGGGAGTTTCTCTGGAATAAAATCGAAACGAAGTACTGGCGGTGGCGGATGGGGATGTGAGGAGAAACGGGGGGGTGTTTCCCCGGGCGGGTTGCAATCCTGGGTGTGGTGTAATTCCCGGTTGCTTCCCGGGGCGGGGGCGGGCTAGTCTCTGGTCAAACCTCAAAAGGAGAACCCATGGCCGAAACTGCCGAAATCAAAAACAAGCTGGTTGCCGATTTTAAAGAAGTCATTGCGGATGCCGAAGCCCTGCTCCGGGTCACGGCCGACGATTTGTCGGAGCGGGCCAAGGAAGCCCGCGCGAAACTGAACGACAAACTTGAGGAGGCCAAGGTTCAACTCAAGGATGCGGATTCGATCCTGCGCGAGAAAGCTGTCGCGGGGGCCAAGGAAACCGACCGGGTCATCCGGGAACATCCCTATGAGGCACTGGGCGTGGCTTTTGGGGTCGGACTTCTGATCGGGATTTTGGTCAACCGCAGATAACTTTCCCCGCCATGCTCAACGTGGTGGATTCCGGAAAACGGTTGCTGGACCGTCTCCTCGGCGCGGTTTTAAACCGATTGGACCTTTTTTCGGTTGAAGTCCGGGAAGAGGTGCTTCGGGTCATTCAGTTGCTGTTGCTGGTGGCTGCGGCGATTTTTTTTGCAGGTATCGGCCTGGTCGTGGGGACGTTCACGTTGATGTTGCTGGTTTGGGATCACGAGGTGCTGCGGGCGGTGTTTCTCGTCGTCTTCACCGTTCTTTATCTGGGGAGTGCGGTCTGGGCGGGACTGAGGGCCAAGGCCATGATTGAGGCGGGGCACATGCCGTTTGAGGAGACACTGAACCAGCTGCGGAAAGATCGGGAATGTTTAAAACTCGGCAAGTGATCCGTCTGAGAGACGAGAAGCGCGAACTCATGCTGCGGTGTGCGTCGGATCGGGTTAGTTTGGCCATCGAAGCCGAGTCGTTCCGGGAGGCGACTCGGTGGGTCAATTTGCTGGCGGATGGCGTGGCCTTTGTCGGGCCGAGGCTTTCGGCGGTGACACCGGCCCTAGTGGGACTCTTCGCTGCCAAATCCGCCGGGTTGGCACCACCAAGGCTAGTGCGGATCGGCAAAATAGCTCTGATCGGCTGGAAGCTGGTGCGAGAGGGATGGGCTTTTTGGAAGCGGGTGCAAACCCGCCGGGCCATTGCATCGGCCAACTGACGCCGGAAGTTTGGGCGAAAGTGCCCGAACGTGGCGAACTCTTCCATGCCTGGCCGCGACTCTGAGATCGCCCCGTTGCATCGCCGGGGGATGCTTTTCCGGTTGGGATTGCTGCTTTTCGGCGGCTTTTTTCTGACCTCGGCCATCAGCTACCTGGTCTCCCGGCAATCAATTCGACAGAGCATCCTGGAGGCGGAGCTGCCGTTATCCAGTGACAACATTTACTCGGAAATCCAGAGAGATCTCTTTGAGCCGATCCTGATTTCTTCCCTGATGGCAAACGACACTTTCGTCAGGGAGTGGCTCAAAGATGGAGAGCGGGATCCCGCCCGGATTGTCCGATACCTGGGCCAGATTCAGGATCGCTACGGGATGATCACCAGCTTTCTTGTCTCCGAGGCGACTCGGAAGTACTACCACTCCACGGGCGTCCTCAAAACTATCCGGGAAGAAGAGCCTGCGGACGCCTGGTTCTTCCGGGTGAGAAAAATGGAAACGGACTACGAGATCAATGTGGATCCGGACATGGCCAATCGGGACGCGATGACCATTTTTATCAACTATCGGATTCTGGGAGCGGACGATCAATTTCTTGGAGCTACCGGGGTGGGTTTGACGGTGAATGCGGTGAAGGAGCTGATGCGGGATTATCGTTCACGGTTTAATCGGGATATTTATTTTTATGATCGGGACGGGAATCTGGTGCTCCACAGCCTGGAGCCCGATGAAACGGATGGCGCGTTGGCGGATCATCGGCCGGAGGAAGGTTTTGGCCGCATCCTCAGTCGTTTAAAGGAAGGGGGATTGCCTGAAGCGGTCAGCGCGGTCAGCCGGAGTGGGAGCCTCGCCAATTACCGCTACATTCCGGAGCTGGATTGGATCCTGGTGGTGGAGCAGGCTTCCGACCGGACCCGGGCGATTCTGGTCAGGAGCTTCAGCCTTAACCTGATTGTCTGCCTTGTCATTTCCCTGCTGGTCCTCGGGATTATCCGCTACACCGTTCTACGCTACCAGCGGCGGTTGGAATCCCGCAACGTTCAGTTAATGGAACAGAAAACCCAGATGGAGCATCAGGCCGCGGAGCTTGCGGCGGCCAACGCGAAACTGGATGCGCTTCATCGGGAGAAAGACGACTTTATTGGCGTGGTCGTGCATGATTTAAAAAATCCGCTCAATGCGGTCATCGGGCTTTCGGAAAGCCTTCTGGCCGTGGAAACGCCTCCGGCGGAACAGAGGGCGATCGTGTCCGATATTCATGTCAGTGCCCTCGGCATGCTCGATCAGGTCAATAGCCTCCTTCACTTGAGTGAGCTGGAATCCCGGGCCGATCTAGCCGCGAGCACCTGTGATCTGGCCGACATCACCCGGCGGGCCGTGGCTTATCTTCAGCACGCGGCTTTACGAAAAAAGATCATCATTGATTGTGACATTCCCGCCGGGCGGTTTCCGGTATGGGGCGGGGAAAAATGGGTTCTTTCGGCCGTTGGGAATATCTTGTCCAATGCCATCAAGTTCAGCCCGCTGACGGCCCGCGTCAGCGTCAGGCTTACGGTGAAAGAGGACCGGATCACCGTGGACGTTTCGGACCGCGGTGTCGGACTTTCTCCGGCAGACCAAGCCCGTCTTTTTCGCAAGTTTGAGCGACTCTCATCCCGTCCGACGGCTGGGGAAGGGTCGAGCGGATTGGGCCTTTACCTCGTGCACCAAATCATGGTCAAGGTGGATGGCCGGGTCACCTGCTGCAGCCGTTTGGGCGAGGGGTCGACGTTCCGGCTTGAGTTTCGGCCGGCGTAAGTTTGGGCTTCCACGTCGTGAAGAAACTTTCCATTGGCCAAACGTGTTTCTCCCTGCTAATGTCCGGGGCTCGAAAAATCTAAATGAGGACTCTGATCTGTGGCCGGTGATGTAATGGAAGTCGAAGGAACGGTAAAAGCCGTCATGAAGGGCACCATGTTCCGAGTGGAGCTCGATAACGGGCATGAAGTTCTGGCGCACATTTCCGGGAAAATGCGTAAACACTTTATCCGCCTGGCGGTGGGTGACCGTGTGAAAATGGAAATGTCTCCTTATGATCTGAGCAAGGCTCGGATTACCTTCCGGGCTAACCCGAATCCGCCTCCTGCCGGAGCGACACCGCGACGACGATAGCCATTTGATTGGCGCGGTTGAAGGGGGGGGAGAAGGGCTAACGACACGAGCGCGTTGGAGTTGGATATGGAGTCTATAGCTGGGGTGGCTCATTTTAATTTTGTGGAATTTACTGAATCTTCGAATCTTCTAGGATCCAGCCGTTCGAACCCAGTGTTTTGGTTGTCTATTCCGGTTGATTCATAAGAATCTGCTTAGGTGGCTCAGATTTCTCGGTAAGGTAAATCTGATGAGTAAGCGACGAATGTCTCGAGAGAAATGGTGGGGAATGCCCAAGCGGAGTCCGCGTCCCGCGACCTTGCGGCGGCGATTGGTGACCGAGACGCTCGAGGATCGGATTCTGTTTGATGCGGTGCCAGTGGTGACCATTGATGCGCCGGGATCGGTTGGGATTGGGGAGACGGTTCAAGTCACCGTCTCGTTCGATAACCAGCCGATCGTGGGACCGAACTCCGACACTGGCTACGGTCCGTGGATCGACGTGGCCATCAACCGGACAGGAGCCGACGGAGTGGCGCCCGGCGTCGATCCGATCGATGCGTTTGACGGGCTCACCCTGCTCAACCCGCCGACGTATCTCGGCGTGCCGGTCACCTATACCCTGCTCACGCTGAATGACCTGGCCAATGACGGGTTTGGGGTCCTCCACCCCTACGCCGTGGATGCGGCTGGGAACGCCATTTACATTTCAACGACCGACGTCACGAGCCCGTATTTTGCGTTGTTGAACGGGAGCTTCACCAACGGCGATCAGTTGCTGGTGATTGAACTGCCCTTTGGCTCCTTCACCCCGGATCAGCCTGCGGCGGATATTACCTTTTCGCTTCAACTTAGTGACATGGCGGATGTGGGCGTGCCCCTTCCCATTTCCGCCTGGGGCGGGTTCCGGTTTGGCTTCGATCCGCTGGATAACCCAACGGCTGATCCAAGTATCGTTGGGAACCCTGCGTTTCAGACCACCAATGTGGACATCACCCTGGCGACGCTTTCCAAAACGTTCGACGGGCCG
>CALFVM010000237.1 GCA_937928665.1 uncultured Candidatus Methylacidiphilales bacterium | reverse complement strand
TATGAACCAAGGCGGGCGGCGCGAGCGTTGCTGCCGCATTTTTGCTGGTTGTGCATCAATCCGAAGGAGGCGGAGGACTTGGGGTTGGCACGGGAGGTGGTGGCGATGATTCCGGAGTTTCTGGAACGGCCGACGGTGTTGGGGGTGGGGGAGATTGGGTTGAACAAGAATACTCGGAATGAGTTGACCGTATTGGAATGGCACGTGGATTTGGCGGTGCGGCATGACCGCCTGGTTCTGGTCCACACACCTCATTTGGAAGATAAGTTAAAGGGGACGCGGCTGATCGTGGATCTGCTCAAAGGGCATTCCGGGGTGGTTCCGGACCGGGTGATTATCGACCACGTGGAAGAGCACACCGCCCACCTGGCCCTGGACGCGGGGTTCTGGGCGGGGCTGACGTTGTATCCGGAATCGAAGTGTTCCGTGCCCCGGGCGGTGGATATCCTGGAACGGTTCGGGGCGGAGCGGCTCTGGATCAATTCGGCTTGTGATTGGGGCCGGAGCGATCCGCTGAGTGTGCCGCGGGCGGCGATCGAGATGCGGAAGCGGGGCTGGACCGATGCGGAGGTGGACCGGGTGGTGTTTCAGAACCCGCACCGGTTTTTGTCCCGGTGCCCACATTTTGTGGCAACGGTGGGGACAGATGGCGGAGATGTTAAGTAGGCTTTACATAAGGCGGCTTTCTGGCTGAGTGGAAGTCGGTGAAGAATACCCTGCGGCAGTTTCGCGAGGAGGCCGCCCTGTCCCAATTGGCTTTGGCTGAGGAAGTCGGGGTCACCCGGCAATGCATTATCGCCTTGGAACAGGGTAAGTGGAGTCCGAACCTGGACCTGGCCTATCGCTTGGCGGATGTGCTGGGGACGAGGGTGGAGACCTTGTTTCCGCCTCCGGGAGAGGTTCAAGACCGGAGAAAGGGGGAGAAATCGGCAGGCCGGGAAGGGGAGGGGGAAGATGAGGACGGCAGGCTGGAGACGTGGCTGCTTTAATAGGGCAGCGGGCAGACATGCGATGGGTTGAATATAAGGCTTGATTTATATGAGAAGCGTTCGACCTTGGTTCAGGCGATGGAGCTGATTCAAGTTTACAAGTGCCTGTGCGATTTGCGGCGACTGCGGATTCTTAACCTCTTGTTGCAGCAACCGCTTTGTGTGTGCCATTTGCAGGCGATTTTGGGAGAGCCGCAAGTGAAGGTTTCCCAGCAATTGGCGGTGTTGAGGCGGGCGGGGCTGGTGGAGGCGGAGCGGAGTGGGGCGTGGATGGTGTACCGGCTGCCGGAATCCCGGAGTGAGCTGTTGAGTCGGCAGTTGGCGTGTTTGCAGGATTGCGCGAGGGAGGATCCGGTATTCCGTTGTGATGCGGAAGCGATCCCGGCTGTTCTGCGGGAGATGAGTGGACCCGGGCACCCTTTGAACCAACGCTGCGCTCGGATCGGGCGCGGCACAACCCAAGGAAGATAAGAACTGATGAACCGACTGCCGAAAACGATTGAAGTCTTTGACCCGCCGATGTGCTGCTCCACGGGAGTGTGTGGACCGGAGGTGGATCCGAAGCTGGTTGCCTTTGCCGAGGCATTGACCGAGCTGTCCGGTGCCGGGGTGAAGGTCACGCGCCATAATTTGGCCCAGGAGCCGCTTGCGTTCACGGGCCACGCGGAAATTCGGGCTCTTTTGGCCGGGGGCTGTCCGGAGGAGGTCTTGCCGGTGATTTTGATCGACGGGGAGCTGGCGTTCCGGGGCGTTTATCCGGACAAGAGCCAGCTTGTGGGGGAGGGAGGGCGGACACCGTTGGTCTCGCTGGCACCCAAGGCGGCGTCGGATTCCGGCTGTTGCGGGGGTTCGTCGTGTTGCTAAGCCGGGAGCGGACGGCGTTTCTTCCGTTGGAGCCGCTGCCGCCGGTGCTGTTGTTTACGGGGAAGGGGGGTGTGGGAAAGACGACGCTCTCGTGCGCGGCAGCCATTGCCCGGGCGGATGCGGGTGAGCGGGTGCTTTTGGTCAGCACCGATCCGGCGTCGAACCTGGATGAGATGCTGGGCGTTCGTTTGGGATTGGACCCGAAACCTGTGCCGGGAGTGTCCGGACTGGAGGCTTGCAATCTGGATCCGGAGGAGGCTGCGGGGAGGCATCGGGAGGAGGTGGTGGGTCCGGTGCGCGGTCTGCTGCCGGAGGCACTCATTCGGCAGATGGAAGAACAGCTTTCGGGGAGTTGCACGGTGGACGTGGCGGCGTTTAATGCGTTCACGGAGTTTGTGGCCAATCCGGAGGTGCGTGCGCGGTATGACCGGGTGATCCTGGACACGGCACCGACGGGGCACACGCTGCGGTTGTTGAGTCTGCCGGGGGCGTGGACCGACTTTTTGGAGAGTAACCGGTCGGGGAACTCGTGTTTGGGGCCGGTGAACAAGCTGGTGGGGGCGCGGGAGCGGTACAGCCGAGCGGTGGCGATCCTGCGGGACGGGGTGGAAACTGGCGTGGTGTTGGTGGCGCGTCCGGATGATGCGTCGCTGGGGGAGGCGGAGCGGACGCGGGTGGAGCTGGCCGGGCTCGGCATCCACCGGATGGGGCTGGTGGTGAATCATGTTTTCCGGGCGTTGGACAGGGAGGACAGGATCGCGCTGGAATGGGAGCGGCGCGGGGTGAGGGCACTTGAATCGATGGCGCCCGGACTGGCGGATTTGCCCCGGATGAGTTTGCCGTTCCGTCCGGATGGCACGGTCGGGCTCGACGCGCTCCGCAGCATTGGATCGGAGGGGTCGGGCGCGCTGGCTGAGCCGGTCGTGGGGAATATCCCGGTCTTTGGACCGGAACAGGCGCGGTGGGAGGAGTGGGTGAGAGGTGCCGCGAGGAAGGGGACCGGCGTTTATCTGTTTATGGGGAAAGGCGGGGTGGGAAAGACGACCTTG
>CALFVM010000236.1 GCA_937928665.1 uncultured Candidatus Methylacidiphilales bacterium | reverse complement strand
CGCCCTCGACAGACCACCTGACTCAACCCCTTACCTTCTATGCACTCCGTGCTCTCCGTGGTTAAAACCTGCTTTAAACCCTTGGCGTCTTGGCATCTTGGCGTGAGACACATTGCCTTCTCCATCCCAACCCCGGCGGGCATCGACCGCCTCTACAGGAAATTTCGGCTCACGCGGAGGTTCGCCCTCCCCGGAGTCCACCCCACACCCCGACCTCAGGTCTTGATCCAAGAGTTCTACATTCCCTCTCTCACTCCTCGCTTCTCGATCCCCCCTTGGCGTCTTGGCGTGACACACAATGCTTTCTCCCCCACCATCCGCCTTTACCCTTTATCCGCCACCCGCTACACTTCCGAAACCGTGTCCGAAGTTCCGACCCATCGCCCGCGCGGGCTGGAGATGTTCATCACCTCCAAGGTCATTGTCATCCTGGCCATGCTTGGGGCCATACCACTCTGCCTTTACCTCGGTTCCGAAGCGGCCATGGGCCATCCCCGGGTCATCCTTTACCCGGCCGTCATCATCATTGGCCTCTTTCTGATGTTCGGCATCAGCCAGTACCTCTGGGTGGTCGCAGTCGGGTTTATCTTCCTTCCCGGATCCATTCCCGGTCTCCCTCTGCCTTTCCGACCCGCAGAGATGATCTTTCTACTCCTGATCGTCAAGTTCGTCATCGAACAGGTTATTTTTCGCAAAAAAGGCATTCTCACCGGGCCCATGCCGGATGCTCTCCTCCTCTTCATTTTCCTCGGGGTCCTGATGTTCCACGGCGTGACCGACCGCTTTGCCATGAGGGTTTTTGGATCCAATGTCTGGGGTGGGCGCGCCTACATCTCCATTCTGCTTGCACTGGCGGCTTACTTCGTCGTCATGTCCATGCGGGTCGACCCCAAAACGTTCCGCCACCTCCCTACCATCGTGCTGGGCATCGCCACTTTCGACTTTGCCATTAAGCTTATCACGACCCTGGTGCCCTCGACCGCCAACACGATTTTCTACTTTTATTCCGGGGTTTCGATGACCGGTTACACCGAGGTTGAGATGGGGAGCCGCTGGGGATTCCTCGGAAATTATGGCTTTCTTCTCCTCCTCTGGAGTTTCTCGGGCACACGCCTCCAGGAATTCATGACCGGCGGGAAGGTGCTTCAGGCCATTGCTTTCGGCTTGGGGTTCCTTGGCTGCCTCGCTGCCGGCTATCGCTCGGCTATCGCAGTCGGTGTTGTCCTGATCGCCTGCGCGGGATTCCGCGACTTCGGCTTTCGCGGCCTGCTCGTGATTTTTCCCTTGGGCATGGTCTTGGCTGCGATCATCACCGTCCAATCCCTGGTGGGCTTACCCAAGATCGTCCAGCGGGGCCTGACCTTCCTGCCCGCGCCGTGGGATTACGATGTGGTCGCCGACGCCAAAGGCTCGATCAGCTTCCGGGAAGAAGTCGCCGAGGAATGGTCCCGCACGACCTTTCCCCAACAACCCGTGATCGGGCGGGGATTTGCCCTGCCCGAACATGAGATGATGGCCACTCTGCCTTTTCTGCAGAACAGCGGGGACACCCCGTGGATGACCCGGAACGAAGCCTTTGTCATTGGCGGGCACCTTCACAACGGATTTCTCTCTGTCATTGATCGATTTGGTCTCTTGGGACTTTTCCTGTTTTTGGCGTGGACAGGGGCGATCGTTACTCGGCTGATTCGTTACATGAAACTCTCGCGCCACGAACCCCTTGATCCGCCCCTGCAATGGCTCACGATCTACCTCACGACCTTTACCTTATGTTATTTCCCTGGCGCTCTCCGGGTGGAATCATTCCTGCCGGACCAGTTGTTCCTCGTCGCCCTCTTCTACTCCCTCTTCCTTTCGAAGTATGGCTCGTTCAAGCTAGAAGATGTGACCCGGAATGAAGGGGGTTCGGTTTCCCCCGATGCTTCTCCCCAGTTAGCACCACCGAGACCGAGGCGGCCGACGATTGAATACGCCACAAGGTAGCACCTTCTTCCACCTGAACCGCCCCCCCAGCGAGCACCTCTGCGAAGAGCTATCCCAAAAATTAGGCGCGTCATTTGCCCGCCATCCCAGAGCCACGCCGTTCGCTACTTGAATCCTCTGTCCATGATGCGCCCCCCGCCTTCCCCCCTTGGCGTCTTCGCGTCTTGGCGTGAGACACCCTCCCTTCCCAAGCACCAACCCGGCGGTCAAAGACCGCCCCTGCAGAAAGGCATCTCACCGTGAAGACCATGAAGTTGGTGAAGATTCAAGGCCACACCCCCTCTTCATTCTCTCCACGGTAGAACCCGTTCCCCACGCTCCGTGCATTCTGGGCATTCCATAGTTCGCCCTTGCCTTTTGCCCACCCCTGGTCACAGAACGCTTCGACAGAGAAACCTCGGCTCACACGGAGGTTCGCCCTCCCTGGGGTCCGCCCCACACCCCGACCTCGGGTCGTGACCCACGAGTTCTGCAGTCCCTCTCTCACTTCTCCCTTCTCACGCCCGACTCGTCACCCGCCTGGC
>CALFVM010000235.1 GCA_937928665.1 uncultured Candidatus Methylacidiphilales bacterium | reverse complement strand
TTGGTGGCGCGGGGTTTGTTGCAGAAGGGCGAGGATCCGGAGGTTTTCTTTGGTGTGGGAAACGTGACGTATGGGACTGGCTATGTGTCGGCGGTGGAGCGGGTGTTGGAAGGGACTGCGGAGGCGGCGGCGGTGAGTTATTATGTCCTGGATGGGGACAAGCATCTGAGCGGGGAACAGCGGGCTCGTTTGAAGAAGGTGGCGGAGCAGGGGCCGGTGCCAACACATGTGATTGCGGTGCGGGCATCGCTTCCTGAGGTGGACCGTGTTCGGGTGCGGGAAGCGTTGGTCGGGTTGGGGAAAACCCGACCGGAGTTGCGGGACCGGGTCTTCACGTCGGAGTTGGTGGAGGTGGACACAGCGGACCATGTGGCACCAGTGCGGGATGCGCTGGAGAAGATTGGGCAGCGGTGAGTGTGGAAGGGTGTGGAGGAAGCGGGGACGCACCCCAATTGGCAGTTCGCGGTCTTGGGTTGGAGCGAGGGGGGCGTTGGCTCTTTCGGGGTCTGGACCTGGAAATTCCGCGGGGGAAATTTTTGGCGGTGGCCGGGCCGTCGGGGGTGGGGAAGACGAGTTTTTTGTCGGTGGTGGCCGGATTAGTGACCCCGACGGAAGGGGAGGTGACGTATTGTTGCGGGGCGGGCTGCCTGCATCGTCCAGCGGATTATCAAAAGCGGATTGGGATGGTTTTTCAGAATTTTCGTTTGGCATTCAACAGTTCATTATTGGATAACGTCCTGTGCGGGCGGTTGGGGCGTTATCGTTTCTGGGAGACGTTGTTTGGATTCCCGCGCCGGGACCGGGAAGAAGCTTTTCACTTGTTGAACGACCTGGGTTTGGGCCGGGACATTTACCGTTGGGTGGCGGAGGTTTCCGGCGGTGAGCAGCAGCGGACGGCGGTGGCGCGGGCCTTATTTCAGGAGCCGGAAGTGCTTTTGGCAGATGAGCCGGTGTCGAATCTGGATGCCTATCTGGCGGGCCGGGTGTTGGGGCGGCTGAAGTTGGAGGCGGGACAAAGGGGAAGGACAGTGATTAGCGTGTTGCACACAGCGGAGCACATCGCCCGTTTTGCGGATTTTGTGCTGAGCTTTGATCCGGTGGATCCGGCTGGGTGGAAGCTGCGGGAGAACCCGCCTTGCCGTGGGGGACGAGGATGAGCGGGGCAAGGCCGCGCGGGGGTCGGAGGGTGCCAGCCAATCCGCCATTTCCTGAGCTGCCGTGGTTCCAGCGGTTGAACGTGCTGGATGTGGTCCTGGTGATTTTTCTCCTCGCGGTAGTTTTTTCCGCGGGGACTTTGGCCGGGTCAGGGCGGCCGGTGAATTACTGGGAGGGATTGACTCGGGTGGTCGGCCGTTTTTTTCCGCCGGACTGGTCGGTGACCGGGTCAACGCTCCGGGCACTGGGGGAGACCGTGCAGATTGCGGTTATGGCGACATTTTTTTCGGTGCTGATCTCTATTCCGCTGGCGGCCGCAGGGGCGCGAAGGTTGGCACCGTTAGCCCTGGTGGCAGCGGTACGAATGCTGATGAACGCGATCCGAACCATTCCGAGTTTGATTTGGGCGGTCATCGCGGTGGCCGTCGTGGGAGCGAATCCGTTGGCGGGTGTCGTGGCGCTCACGTTTTACAGCATGGGTTATCTGGGAAAGTTTTTTAGTGATGCGTTTGAGTCGGTGGATTTGGATGTGGCCGAGGGGTTGAAGGCAATCGGGGCGGGACCGGTTCAATGTTTTCAGCACGGGGTCTGGCCGCATGCGAAGCCGCTGATCTGGAGTTCATCGCTCTGGATGCTGGAGTACAACATCCGCTCGGCGGCGATCATTGGGTATGTGGGTGCCGGGGGGATTGGCGTGCAGCTTCACGCGTATGCGGAGTATGGGTGGTGGAGCAAGTTTGCCACGGTGTTGATTTTTATTCTGGTGCTGGTGACGCTGCTGGATTTGCTGGGTGAATGGGTGCGGAAGCGGGTGACAAAGCGGCTGCAGAAGCCGTTGGCGGAGTAACCGGGGGAAAGGTGGGGAGTCAGAAAGCGAACCCTGATTTTGACAAAATGCGTGCGTCAAGCACGTGATGGATAAATAAATTTCGTGTGACGACGTTCTGGTCTTGAAATCGAAAGGGAGCGGTCTTCAATGACCCACCGTTCAATGCGGGGGGCTTCAATCTCATGGATCAAAGTGTCGAGAACTGGACAAAAATTTCCGCCGAGCTGCAACGCACGGTGACGCCGGACGCGTTCAAACGGTGGTTTAGCGCGATCCGTCCGATGCATTGGGACGGGCACACCATGGTTTTGGGGGTGGAGAATACGATTTCGCAGTACTGGATCGAAGAAAACTACCTGCACGATTTACGGGCGGCGGGGTCGATCGCCTTGGATGCGGATGTGGCTTTTCGGATAGAAGTGGTGGCGGATGCCTCTGGGAATGGGAACGGGCATGTGCCTGAGCCGGAACCGGTGGCGGAGCGGTCGGAAGTGCGGGGCGGATTCGATGAGGTTGATCCGCGTTACAGCTTTGAGACGTTTGTTGTCGGGACGAACAGTCAGTTCGCCCATGCGGCGGCAGTGGCGGTGGCGGAGTCGCCGGGTCATACCTATAACCCGCTTTTCATTCACGGACCGACGGGTTTGGGGAAGACCCACCTTATGCACGCGATAGGTTCGCGAATTCTGCAGAAGCGAAAGAACGCCCGGATTGTGTACGTAACGTCTGAGCAATTTACGAACGAATTCATTGCCGCGATTCAGCACGGGCGGCTGGTGCAGTTCCGCAAACGGTTCCGGCAGGCCGATGTGCTTCTGATAGATGATATCCAATTTTTCGCGGGCAAGGACCGATCCCAAGAAGAGTTTTTTCACACCTTCAACACGCTCCACGATGGGCACAAACAGATCGTCCTGAGCAGTGACTGTCCGGCCAGTGAGACACCCAATCTTGAGCGGCGTTTGGTTTCGCGGTGTGAGATGGGGCTGACGGCGGAAATGGGGGTGCCCGACATGGAAACCCGGATGGCCATTCTCAAACAAAAGGCCACGAAGATGCAGATCCGGCTGGGTGACTCCGTGCTTCTTTTTATCGCCGAGAGGGTGAAATCGAATGTCCGTCGTTTGGAAGGAGCACTCGTCCGCGTGGCGGCCTGGGCCGCCTTGCACGAGCGCAAAATCACGCAGTCCCAAGTCGAAGACCTGCTCAAGGACTTCATTCACCAGGAGGCCCGGCAGGCGATCACGGTGGACTTGATCAAGCAGCGGGTGGCCGAATCGTTCAATATCCGCCTGAGTGACATGACGAGCAAACGTCGGCCGGCCAGCATTGCCATTCCGCGGATGGTAGCGATGTATCTGAGCAAGCGGATTACGCAGAAGTCACTGCAGGAGATTGGCGACTCGTTCGGAGGTCGGGACCATGGCACGGTCATCCATGCTTGTAAATCGGTCGAGGAACGGATGGCCAAGGACGAAAACTTTCGGTTGTCCGTGGAGAGTATCCACCGGAAACTTGAGCAGCCTGCGGGCTGAAAAGGTTTAAAAGAGGGGGAACGCCG
>CALFVM010000234.1 GCA_937928665.1 uncultured Candidatus Methylacidiphilales bacterium | reverse complement strand
CTTCTTCAAATCCACCGAAACGTCCTGCCAAAAATTCGCCAACTGCAACCCCGTGCAAATCTCATCTGAATACCCATCCAGTTCCTCCTGGCGATACCCGTGCACCGCCAACACCAAACGCCCAATCGGATTGGCACTTCGCCGACAATAATCCAGCACCTCAGCAAACGTCTCATACCGGCGCTTGACCACATCCTGTTTGAACGCCGACAACAAATCCCGAAACAGCACCGGCGGCAAATTCAGCTTCCCAATCGTCCGCGCCAAAGGCCGGAAAATCCACGCCCAACCCGGATCCAGCTCCCGCCCCGCCAATGCCGCGTCGAACTCCGCCTCATACCGCTCCAACGCCTCCAACCGGGCCGATTCTTGCGCCAAAGGCTGCCCGTCCGGACTCCCCAAATCATACCCCTCGTCCGCCAAATCATCCGCCACCCGCGCAAACGCATAGATCGCATGAACATGCGGACGCAGCTCCCTCCCCACCAGCCAGCCGACCGGAAAGTTCTCATAATGCTCCCGGGCCAAACGGGAGCACCGATCATAACTCGCATCTGCCGTCATTGGAGTCGCGGATGATAGCAGCGCCCCTGGCAAACGTCCCGCCTTATTTTCACCCGCCGCCCCCCCGCCGTCCCGGTAGACAGGGTCGATGACCACCGCAAGCCCCGCCCCTCCATCCAACCCCACCCTCCTTCTCCCTTGCATTCCTGGCTCCCCGTCCCACATTCCGCCTGTCTCAACCCCCCAGACGCCCATGCTCCTCAGCACCGACTTCGATGGCACCCTGACCGATCCCGACCGGCCGGATTCCCTCTGCCCAACCTTCTTTAACTGGATCGAACAAACCCGCCGCACCCGACCCCTCATCTGGACCATCAACACCGGCCGGGACTGGACCAGTCTCCACGCCGAACTCGTCCGCCGCCGCGTCCCCTTCTTCCCCGACTGGGTCATCCTCGTCGAACGCCATCTTTACGCCGTTTCCCCTGATGGCCACCCGCAACCCGCCGACGACTGGAACCAGCCTTGCGACCAAGCCCACGCCGATCTCTTCCACCGAACCTCCGACGTGTTCGTCCGCTTGAGAGAAAACCTCTCCGGGTTCGCCGGACTCGACCTGGTCCGTGATGTCGGTTGTCCGCTCGGACTCATCGCCCAGTCCGAGGCCCAGGCCGCCGCCGTCCAGCCCATCGTTGATGCCGCCCTCGCCGGCCAGCCCACTCTCATCTGCGTCCGCAACAGCGTTTATTTCCGCTTCGGCCACGTCGCCTACACCAAAGGCACCACCCTGAACGAACTTGGCCGACGCCTCGGCTTACCCCCTGCACAGAGAATCGCCGCCGGAGACCAATTCAACGACCTCCCCATGCTCCGGCCCGATGTCGCCGCCCACCTCATTTGCCCCAGCAACGCCATCCCCGAAGTCCGCGCCCAGGTCCTCGCCGGCGGCGGCCTCGTTTCCTCACGCCCCTACGGCACCGGCGTCGCCGACGCTCTCAGACAACTCGTCCTCCCGCAAGCCTAGCACTCCAGCCCCCCCACCGGCGTTGCATTCCCCTCCCCGGCCCCGTTATGTTCCTCCCGTGAAATCGCTCCGCAAAGAACTCTGGTTCAACGTCCCCACCCGTCGGAAAATCATCCGGATCACCGGCGAGGTCGAACAAGCCGTGGCCGAAAGCGGCGTTCAGGACGGCCTCTGCCTGGTCAACGCCATGCACATCACCGCCAGCGTCTTCATCAACGACGACGAATCCGGTCTCCACGCCGACTTCGAAGACTGGCTCGAAACCCTCGCCCCCGAAAAACCCTACTCGCGCTACCGCCACAACGGGTCCGAAGACAACGCCGACGCCCATCTCAAACGCACCATCATGGGCCGCGAAGTCGTTGTCGCCATCACCAACGGTAAGCTCGACCTCGGCCCCTGGGAACAACTCTTCTACTACGAACTCGATGGCCGCCGTAAAAAACGGGCCCTGATCAAAATCATCGGTGCCTGACCATGCCCGACCTCCTCCCCCCCGCCTACGACCACGCCCGCGACATCACCCGCCATCACGCCAAAACCTTCTACTTCTGCTCCTTCGGCCTCCCCCAAGCCATTCGCCAACACGCCTACGCCGTCTACGCCTGCTGCCGCACCATCGATGACGAAGTCGACCGCGCTCCCTCCCACGTCGCCATCCCCGAAATCGTCAGCCGCCTCCGCACCTTTCTCGATGATCTCTATGCCGACAACCCCCAGCACAACCCGCCATCCTGGGCACCCGCCTTCCGCCACACCGTCCGCTGCTGCGACATCCCCAAAGCCTTCTTCTCCGACCTCCTCACCGGCGTTGAAATGGACCAACCCCCCGTTCGTCTTCAAACCTGGCCCGAACTCGAACGCTACTGCTACCACGTCGCCGGCGTCGTCGGTCTCATGATGACCCGCGTCTTCCGCCTCCAGGACCGCAGCCGCGAAGCCGAAGCCATCAAACTCGGTGAAGCCATGCAGCTCACCAACATCCTCCGCGACATCGCTGAAGATCTCCGCCTCGATCGTATCTACCTCCCCGCTGATGAACTCGCCCGCTTCGGCCTCGACGAATCCTTCCTCCGCTGCGGCCAAACCACCCCCGCCTGGGCCGACTTCATGCGCTTCCAAATCAACCGCGCCCGCGACGCCTATGCCGCCTCCGAACGCGGCATCGCCGCCCTCGACCGCAACGGCTGCCAATTCACCGTCTGGATGATGCACCACGTCTACGGCGGAATCCTCAGCGAAATCGAGCGGGCCGATTACGATGTCTTCTCCGGCCGCCGCTTCGTCCCCCTCTCCCGCAAGTTCGCCCTCGCCGCCCAGGCCTTCGCCCGGAGCCGCTCCCCGTGATCCCTCCCCGCAAAACTCCGCTGACCGAGGCCCTCCTCTACCGCTACGTCCGCGGCCTCGCCCGCTCCACCTTCCACGCCATCCACGTCTCCGGCCTCGACCACCTCCGCCACCTCCCCCCCGACCGCCCCGTCCTCGCCCTCGCCAACCACTCCTGTTGGTGGGACGGATTCCTCATCCACCTCCTCACCCGCGCTGCCCCCCAGCGCGATTTCTTCTGCATGATGGAAGAAAAACAACTCCGCCACTTTCCCTTTCTCACTCGCATCGGTGCCTTCTCCGTCAACCTCGAATCCCCGCGCCAGGTCGCCACCTCCCTCCGCTTCACCCTTCGCCTCCTCGCCGACCCGACCAAACTCGTCTGGCTCTTCCCCCAAGGTGTCATGGCACCCGCCGACGCGCCCCTTGACCTCCGCCCCGGTGCCGCCTTTCTTCTCCGCAAAACCCCCGGCGCCCTCTTCCTCCCCGTCGCCTTCCGCTACGGCTTTCGTCGCGAACAAAAACCTGAAGCTTGGATCCGCATCCACCCGCCCGAACCCGCACCCACTCACTCCGACGCCTCCATCACCGCCGCCCTCGAAGCCGCCCGCCACCAACTCCGCCTCGCCTGGGACCAGCACCCCGCCCCCTCCGACTTCATCCCCCTCCTTCCCCCGCGCCTGTCCATCAACAAACGTTGGGAGTGGGTCAAACGCGCCTGCTCCGGACGCTGGGCCGACTTCACCTCCACCAATTGACCCCCGTCCATGGACCCCCTCACCTGGTTTCACATCTTCGTCCTCGCCGGTCTCCTCGGCTTCACCGGCA
>CALFVM010000233.1 GCA_937928665.1 uncultured Candidatus Methylacidiphilales bacterium | reverse complement strand
AGCCCCCCCCCACGGAGAAGGTGAGGCCCCGTCCGAACCCTGATCTCCCCCCAGGAAAGGCCGGGCCACGCCCCACACGCAACACGCCCACCCCGCCCTGAGGATGCTGTGTGTCACCCAGACACCCACCCCTTCTCCTATCTCCCTTCTCCTGCCCTGATTGGGCTACCCATTCCCCCAACGCTTTCGCCAGTCTTCCCGCAGAGGACGCGGGCGTCCGGTTGCGAGATCCACCGTCACCAGGGTTTGTAAAGCTTCACAAAAAACCGTGCCGTCTTCCGCCCGTTCCACCCGGGTTCGAATCTTGAACCGAACACGCTCGACCACATCAAGGCGGCACCGGACGATCAGCGATTCCCCAAGGCGGGCCGGCCGGAGGTAGTCTATCTCGGTCCGCGCCACGACCGGACAGCCCCGGTCACCCGCAATCATTTCGGCCATGCTCCAGCCCAGCCGTGCTGCCAAATCGGTCCGGGCGGCTTCGATCATCCGCAAGTAGGCGATGTTGTGAACGACCCCGGCAGCGTCAGTATCGTAGAAATAAACGGTCAGGGACAGGGCAACCTCCGGCATCTCCCCTCCGTCCGGCGTGCTCATAAAGGTCCGAGTTGCTCCTCGAAGGTCCGCGCAATGATTTTGAGCACCTTCACCCGGGCAAACCATTTGAAGTTGGACTCGATCAAATTCCACGGCGCGAATTTTGTGTCGGTTTTGGCAAACATGTCCTCGGCCGCCCGATTATGCTCGTCCCACTTCTCGCGGTTGCGCCAATCCTCCTCGTTGATCTTCCATCGCTTGTAGGGGTCGGCCGCCCGCGCCTCAAACCGGCGGAGCTGTTCCTCTTTGGAAATGTGCAGGTAGAACTTCAGAATGATGGCCCCATCATCGGTCAGGAGCTTTTCAAAAGCGTTCAACTCCTCGTAACCCCGCTTCCACTCCTCGGCTGTGGCGAACGATTCCACCCGTTCCACCAGAACCCGTCCGTACCAACTCCGGTCAAACACCGCCATCTCCCCGTATTTCGGAAGCTTGCTCCAGAAACGCCAGAGATAATGGTGCTGATATTCCTCAGGAGTGGGCTTGATGATGGAATAGACGCGCACGGTCCGCGGATCGAGCTTCTCCACCAGGCGTTTGATGACACCGCCCTTGCCGGCCGCGTCAGGCCCTTCGAAGACAAAAAGCACGCTGCGCTTGGCTTCCATCAGCTTCCGCTGATAATGCAGCAGCTCAAGCTGAAGCTCTTTCAGCCGGTCTTTGTAGTCGTCCTTTTTTTCAATCTGTTTGCTTAAATCCAGTTGGCTGAGAAGGCCCATGGGAAAATCGAGTGGGGGTTAACGCTTGCAGGAACCCGGACGGTCTAAAGGTTTCTCCGCGACGAGAAAAGCCTTGAATTTATTGATTCGCGCTTGCCTTTGTCCCGCGCCACACAGGTAATCATCCCATGGAACTGCACGCCTTTCCTGATGAACCCTCCTGGGTTGAAGCCTTGCTTACCGCCTGGGACGAGGTGGGTGGCGAGGCTCTGCACGCGCGGGGCGAGTTTTTTGTCGCCCTCTCCGGAGGCTCCACCCCGTCCGTCCTCTACCGTGCGTTGGCCAGACGGGAGTGGGCCTGGGGTGCCACTCGCCTCTTCATCGGAGACGAACGTTGGGTGCCCCATGATCACCCCCAAAGCAACCACCGGATGATCTATGAAAGCTTTTATCCTCGGCCGGTTCAAATCGAACGCTGGAAAACCGAACTGCCCAAACCGGAGGACGCGGCAGCTGACTACGCGCGCCGGATCAAACAGGTGCTGCGGGATCCGCCCCGCTTCGATCTGATCCTCCTCGGCATCGGCAGCGACGGTCACACGGCCTCCCTGTTCCCCGGCACGACCGGCCTCCGCGAGAAAGAGGCTCTCGCCACCTGGCACTACGTCGATGTTGCCCGCATGCCCCGGCTCACCATCACCTATCCCCTAATCGATCTGGCCCGCCAGGTTTGGTTCCTCGCCACCGGCCCGGAGAAAAAACCGTGGATCGACCGGATCCTTTCAGGTGCCACCGATTTCCCCGCCGCCCGCGTGACCTGTGCCCTGACCCCGCCCAAAATCTTCTATCACCCGTGAGCCCGGACGATCCGCTCAACCCTCTCCAAACCCTTCTCGGCTACCGCTTCCGCGATCCCGATCTGCTTGCCCTCGCCCTCACCCATCCCAGTTACGCCTTCGAAGCGGGCCGGAGCCGTCGCGACAACCAACGGCTCGAATTTCTCGGCGATGCCGTCCTGCAAATGGTGCTGACGGATCATCTTTACCGCAACTACGACAAGTTAGCGGAAGGCGAGATGACCAAGCTCCGGGCCGCCCTGGTGAACCGAGCCGCCCTCGTCGCCCAGGCACGCCGGTTCAACCTTGGAGACTACCTCCGCATCGGACGCGGCGAAGAACGGAACGGGGGCAGGGAACGTGACAGTAATCTGGCCGACGCTTTCGAAGCCGTCATTGGTGCCATCTATCTTGACGGCGGCTTCGAAACCGCTCGAACCTGGCTCACCCCGCTCGTCATTGATGCCTGCACGGCGGAAGCCTCCAAAGGAAAAGAAGCTAATCCGAAGGGACTCCTCCAGGAACTGCTCCAGGGCCGCCAACTCGGCTCCCCCACCTACGAGGTTCTTGCTGCCACGGGCCCCGATCATCAAAGAGAATACCGGGTCGCCGTGCTTTCCGCAGCTCAGATCATCGGGGAAGGCAGCGGACCCAACAAAAAGGCCGCCGAAATCGCGGCGGCCCTGCAGGCATTGGAAAAGCTCGGCGGGAAGTCCCCCTGATCAGAAGGTCCGGCGGATGCCCAAATTGAAGATGTTGTTGTAAAACCGATCCGTCCGCAACCGCGAGGCTCCCTGGTACATTTCCACATCCTGGAAACCCAGAAAACGGTATTCCCCGAACAGGCTCCACTGCGGGGTGAAGAAGTAGTCCAGTCCCGCCACACCCTGGAACACAAAGACGATCTGATCGTCCGAGGCCCGTCCGCCAAGATTGTAATTGGATCCCTGCAGGAAGGCTGCCCCAATCCCAGGCCCAATGTAGGGCTGAAACTTTCCATTCCGCCCTTTGAGCAGGAAGTTCGTCACAAACACAGCCGAGTCCACATCCGCCGAGAAACCAACGCCATTGAGTGTTCCCTTCAACTCATTTCGCACGTAGCCCATGTCCACTTCGACCCCGCCACCCAGACGGAACCCGCCGAACTCA
>CALFVM010000232.1 GCA_937928665.1 uncultured Candidatus Methylacidiphilales bacterium | reverse complement strand
CGCGCGGGCTTCTTCCCGCGTGACCTCACTCCGCTCAAACAGCTGGTTCTCCCCGATCACCCGCCGCATCTCCTTCTCCAGTGCGGCCAAATCCTCCGGAGTGAACCGATGCTCCAGATCAAAATCGTAATAAAATCCGGTGTCGGTCGGCGGGCCAATATCTAGTTTTGCTGCGGGAAAGAGTCGTAGAACGGCCGTCGCCAGAACGTGGGCGGCTGAATGACGCAACTCTTGAATGGGGGTCATCTCTTTCATCCTAGCTCTTACCTTCACTTTCGACCAACCGCAGGACCGCTCCAAGTTCAGGCACCACCGGATCCATTTGCGGCGGACTCGTGGCAATGGCCGTGTCCGGGTCTTTCAATCCGTGGCCGGTCATGGTCGCGGTAACCGTGCATCCGGCCGGAATTCGCCCCGCACGCACTTCCCGGATTAACCCGGCCAGCGGAGCGGCACAGGCCGGTTCCACAAAAATTCCTTCGCTCGAAGCCAGCAATCGGTAGGCCTCCAGAATCTCCTCGTCGCTTACCTTGTCAATTCGCCCTCCCGACTCGGCGGCGGCCGCCTCCGCCCCAAGCCAACTGGCCGGATTCCCAATCCGGATCGCCGTTGCCACCGTCTGGGGATCGTCAATCACATGCCCATCCACAATCGGAGCCGCCCCCGCCGCCTGCCACCCCATCATCATCGGCACCCGAGCACAACGCCCCGCCCCAAGGTACTCGCGAAATCCTTTCCAATAGGCCGTAATGTTCCCGGCATTGCCCACAGGAATAAAATGATAATCGGGAGCCCGCCCCAGACTGTCCACAATTTCAAACGCCGCCGTTTTCTGCCCCTCAATCCGCACGGGATTGATCGAGTTGACCACTTCAAAGCCTTCCAGGTGCCCCAGCTCACGAACCAAACGCAACGCATCATCAAAGTTTCCCGCCACCGGCACAATCCGCGCCCCGTAAATAATTGCTTGGGCCAACTTGCCCATCGCTATCTTCCCCGCTGGCAAGATAACCAGTGCCCGAAGCCCCGCCCGCGCCGCATAAGCCGCAGCCGCCGCTGATGTATTCCCCGTACTGGCGCAGATGACCGTTCGCGCCCCACGCTCTTTTGCAGCGGTCATCGCCATCGTCATCCCCCGGTCCTTAAACGAGCCCGTCGGGTTCATCCCTTCATACTTCAGATAAAGCGAAAAAACACCGTCGATGGCCTGGACAAAATTCGGCACCGGAATCAACGGCGTATTCCCTTCAAACAGAGTCACCACCGGACTTGCTGCCGTCACCGGCAAAAACTCCCGATACCGTTCAATAACTCCCGGCCAACTCATGAAAAATCCTCCACCCGGATCACGCGGGCTGACTCCCGGACAGCCTTTAATTGGTCAACTTCCACCAATGCCGTCCGGATCGCTTTCTCCCGCGCATAATCCATCAACAAAACCAACGGCACCGTTTCTCCGTCATGGTCCTCTGGCTGGAACACGCTTGAAATCCCAATGCCATGCGCTCCAAAAATCGCCGCCACGGCCGCCAGCGTTCCCGGACAGTTCAACACCGTCAGCCGGAGATAATAGCGGGTGACCACCTCCTCCATGGGCAAAAGCTTCCCGTAAAGATCGTGCCGCGCAAACCCTCGGCACCCCCCGTGCAACCGGTCGCCCACCGCCTCAACCAGATCGCTCAGCACCGCACTCGCAGTTGGATCCGGCCCAGCACCCCGCCCGTAAAACAACGTCGAACCCACCACATCCCCTTCCACCGCCACCGCATTGAACACACCCCCCACTGAGGCCAGCACATGCTTGAGCGGAATCAACGTCGGGTGAACCCGGGCTTCCACCGCCCCATTCTCATCAGCGCGAACGGTCGCGAGCAACTTGATCCGATAACCCAGCCGGTTAGCCATACACACGTCGATCGCTTCTACCCTCCGAATGCCTTCTACAAAAACCGAACTGAACGGCACATGAAACCCATACGCCAGCGAAGCCAGAATCGCCGTCTTGTGCGCCGCATCGATCCCGTCCACATCCAGCGACTCATCGGCTTCCGCATATCCCAACGCCTTGGCCTCCGCCAGCGTTTCTTCAAAACCCGTTCCCTCATCCGCCATCCGCGACAAAATGTAGTTGCACGTTCCGTTAACAATGCCGTGCATCCGCCGGATATGATTCGCGCAAAGGCCCTCCCGCAACGCCTTCACAATCGGAATCCCCCCCGCCACCGACGCCTCAAAATAGATCGGCACACCCCGCTCTTCCGCTGCCGCAAACAATCCATCCCCCCGCTCTGCCAATAACGCCTTATTCGCCGTAATCAACGGTTTCCCCGCCGCAATCGTCGCCCGGGCCACCTCCTCTGCCACTGTCGTGCCCCCCATCAATTCCACCACAAAATCCACCGAAGGATCATCCACTACCTCCCGCCAATCCCCCGTCACCGGCACCTCCAACCCCTCCCTCGCTTTGGCCAGATCACGCACGGCCACCCGCCGAATTTCCAGCTCCGCCCCTGCGCGGCTCGCAATCAAAGCGCGGTTCCTCCCCAGGTTGCGGACCACTCCGCCCCCGACGACCCCGCACCCCACCAAGCCCACGCCAAAC
>CALFVM010000231.1 GCA_937928665.1 uncultured Candidatus Methylacidiphilales bacterium | reverse complement strand
GCCGCCGAGCACGATTGATCAGATTGGGGCGGCCGGTGTGCCGCGCTTGTGGATTGGGCTGCTGGTGCCGTTGGCGGTTTATCAGACGTGGGTCATTGTGCGGGACCGGAAGATGGACCGGGACAACAGCGGGCTGCCGTTGATGGTGCAGTGCTTGCTGGCTGTGGTGGGTTACGTGGCCCTGATGCCCTGGCTGGGATATTGGGTGGGAACGTTCCTGTTCGTGCCGGGAATCCTTTGGCTGATGGGGTTCAAGAAGCCGGTCTGGATCGGGGCGATCACGATGGGCTGGCTCCTGTTTGCCTGGGGCGTGTTCAAGAAACTGCTTCACGTTGATCTGCCGGGAGGACTGTTCGGATGATCGAACATCTCCTCAGCGGGCTCTGGTATGTGGTCGGCTGGGAGCCGCTGCTCATTATCACCATCGGGATAGTGCTGGGCATCATTGTGGGGGCGATGCCGGGGCTCTCCCCGTCGATGGGGGTGGCCTTGTTGGTGCCGTTCACCTATGGGATGTCGCCCACGCTGGCCTTGATTCTGCTGGTCTCGATTTATCTGGCGGCCAGCTATGGCGGGTCGATCACTGCGATCACCATCAACACGCCGGGGACGGCTTCGGCGGTGGTGACTGGTTTTGACGGCTATCCGTTGACCCAGCAGGGCAAGCCCGAGGTGGCGCTTGGAGTTAGCCTGGTTATCTCTGCGGTAGCGGGGGTGATTGGCACGATTGTTTTGATTGTTTGCTCGGTTCCGTTGGCGGCGATTGCGGTGCGGTTTCACCCCGCTGAGTATTTTGCGCTGGCTCTTTTTGGTCTGGCTACGGTGGCCTCGCTGGCGGGCAAACTTTGGGCCAAAGCGTTCCTGGCGGCGATGTTTGGCCTACTGTTGAACACGGTCGGGACTGATCCGATCAGCGGGGCGGCCCGGTTTACGTTTGGGATCACGCCGTTATCGGATGGATTCGCGCTCATCCCTGCGTTGATTGGATTGTTTGCGCTGAGCGAGGTCTTCACGGCTTTGGAAAAGAAAGATTTTACCTGCAAGGTGCTGGACAAAATGGGCCAGGCTTGGCCGAAGATCCGCGATTATCTCAAGCTGAAGTGGATCACCCTTTGGGCCTCATTGGTCGGCACGGTTGTCGGCATTTTTCCAGGAGCAGGTGCGACCATTGCCGCTTTCATTGCCTATGATTTTGCCAAGCGGACGAGCAAGAAGCCGGAGGAATTTGGCAAGGGAAGTGTAGAAGGAATTGCGGCAGCGGAAGCGGCCAACAGCGGGTCGGTCGGTGGGGCGATGGTGCCCCTGTTAACGCTGGGGATACCGGGCAGCGCGACCACAGCGGTGCTGATCGGGGCGATGATGATCCACAAGCTGACGCCTGGCCCGCAGCTTTTTATTTCCAAGCCGGATGTGATTTACAGCCTCTTCGCGGCACTGTTGGTGGGTAACATTGTTTTGTTGGGCGTGGGCCTGCTTGGGGCGCGGCTTTGGGTCAAGGTGACGGCGGTGCCCAAACCAGTCTTGTTCACCCTGATCATGGTGATGGGCGTCATGGGCAGTTATGCGGTGCGCAATTCGATGTTTGACGTGCTCTGTTGTGTGGCGTTTGGACTGATGGGTTGGGTCTTCAAGCGTTACAATTATCCGCTGGCTCCGGTGATTCTCGGGATGGTTTTGGGGTCGATCGCCGAGACCAATTTCCGCCGGGCGATCATGATGGATGGGAGCTGGGTTTTCTTCACCCGACCGGTCAGCGCAATCATGCTCGGCTTGGCACTTTTCAGTTTCGCCCTGCCGCTCTACGGCATCTGGAAAGAAAAGAAGCGCGAACGGAGTCAGGGTTGAGCGGGGTGGGCATGGCAGGCTGTTAGTCGGCGGTGGTATCTTCGTCGCGCAATTCCTGACCAAGCGGGGTGGCGTAGCCCGTGAGTTCGGCATAGCCGAACCCGGTTACCGGTTGCCCTCGGGCGAGGCCGGAGATCCGGCAGCTTCCTTCCCAATAGTAGAACTGGGCCAGGCCACTGAGTTTGAGTTCCTGATCTGCGAGCTGCGGTTGGACAGTCAGCTTGGTTTCAAACTCGGGCACGCGGATGAGCCAGCCTGATGGGTAGGTGGCACCGGAGACGCGGCTGGTCCAGCGTCCGGTCGGTTCAATGGAAAAAGCCGACGAGGGCAGATGGACATGGCTACCGTCTGCGTGGATCCAGGTTCCCTTGGAAAGAGGATCAGCAGTGCCATCGGTTTTCCGAATTTGATAGACCATGAGTTCTTCCCCGTTGTCGAGCTGGAGGGAAAACCAGTCCCAGCCGATCTGGTCCGGCCCGAGGATGGAGGTGGAGAATTCGTGATCGAACCAGGACCAGCCGGAGACCTCGAAAGTTCGGCCATCAACGGTGAGCGTCCCGGTGGACTTCAGGCGGGTGAAGGCGTAATAATGAGAGGCATTCCCCGGCTGAGGCCCTTTCTGGCTGAGACCGCGATCCCCGTGCAGGACCATGGTTTTGGCGGCTTCGACGTGGAGGTCGAGAGCGAGGCCGTTGTCCCGGGCCTGGAGATGGAACCGTTCCGGGCCGGTTTGGCGGACGGTCCAGCCATCCAGATCAAGGTCCATCCGTTCTTCTGAGTAACGGGAGGTGCCGAGGGCACCGCGATCAATTTTCTCGCGGTGATGAAACTTACTCTTCCCCACATCGGTCACGGTGAAGTGACCGAAGTAGAGGTCGCGCAGGTTCCAACGGCTGGGCGAAGCCGGACCGCGCCGGAGGCCTTGGCGGAAGAAGGTCAGTTGATAGCCGAAGTTCTGACCATCCGGGGAGGAGAGGTTGCCGGTAAAATACCACCACTCGGTTTTGAACTCGGGATGAGCCCCGTGATCCCGTGGGAACGACCAGGCACGCGGTTCCTTGGCCCTTTCCCAGCCATCTGCAAGGACGGGGCTGAGGAATATCGATGAGAGGGCAAGAGAGCAGAGGTAGAACAGTTTCATTCGGAGCGAACGGCTTCAGAGATGTCGGCGTTGGCAGCGCGCCAGGCCGGGAGGAAGGCAGCGGTGAGGGTGACAGCAAGGACCCAGAGTGGGCTTTGCCAGACCATAGACCAGGGTGTGGCCCAATCGATGGTCCAGCCGAAAAAGGCGACGTTAATGACGTGGGCGAGGACGGCGGCGAGGGCGAATCCGGCGGCCACGCCGAGGAGCCATCCGACCGCGCCGATGAGGAGGGCTTCGGTCAGGATCATGCCGGCGACCTGGGCCCGGGAGGCACCGGCAGCGCGCAAGACACCGATGAGGCGGCGTTGTTCAGAGGTCAGGATCGTCATGGTGAGAAAGATGCCAAGGCCGGCCACGATGAAGGCA
>CALFVM010000230.1 GCA_937928665.1 uncultured Candidatus Methylacidiphilales bacterium | reverse complement strand
CAATCCAGTGGTCGCCGGAGTGGTGTGCCCCATCAGGACGGCCAGTTGACCCATGCTCATGGGCCCTTTGGCGGAGAGAAAGCCGAGCAGGGAATATTGGGGAATTGAAAGTTTTTGCTCGGTAACGCGGGCGGTGAGTTTGACAACAAAATGTCGCTGAAGGAAGGCGGGGATATCTGCAAGCTCGCGGGCTTCTTGGGAAAACTCGAGCGGGGGAAGAGAGGAAGGGTTCGCAATCATGGGTCGTTAATCACCTTAACCGTGTAACACCTTCACCATCGTGTCAAGGGTAGTTGGCTGGATTTTTTCGAGAGGGGGGTGAATGGGATTTAGCGAGAGCCAAGAAACCTTCTGGGCACTCGGCTTTGAATGTGGGTCCAGATTTCATACGGAATGGTTCCCGCCCAACGGGCCATGGTTTCCGCCCGAATCTGTTCGGAGCCGTCCCGCCCGATCAGGGTTACGACGGCTCCGGGTTGGGCGGTCGGGACGTCACTGACATCGATCATGATTTGGTCCATGGTCACCCGACCTCGTATTGGGCAACGGCGGCCAGCCAAGAGCACATAACCGCGACCGGTTAGGGCACGGAAGAGACCATCGCCGTAGCCGACGGCGACCACCGCGATCCGCTCGCCTGATCTTGCACGGTAGGTGCCACCGTAGCTGATGGGCCAGTTTTTCGGAAACGTCCGGACTGTGGTGATGCGTGCCTTCCACGTCAGGACAGGCTTGAGGTGATCACGGAAAGCCGGAAGGGGAGAGCACCCGTAGAGAGCAAGGCCGACGCGGGCGAAACAGGCATGGGGATTAAGGGAGCGGAGAGTCGCGGCACTGTTGCTGGTGTGATAAACCAACCCGGAATCTGTCCAAGGGGCGAAGGCCCGGCATTGGTTTCGGGCAAACCGGATGTCTTCGTCGGCACCGGCGTAATGGGTGGAGAGACCGAGGCATTCGAGGCCGGGCAACTGGTGGGCGAGTTGGAGAAGTTCGGACGTTTGTTGAGAAAAGCATCCGAGTCGGCCCATGCCCGTATCGATTTTAAGAAAGCCACGGGCATTTTTTTTGAGGTGTCGGGCGATGCGGGAGGCGTGGCGAAGTTCGTCGGCGTCGGACCAGGTGAACGCGAAACCCTGGCGAACAATCTCTTCGACCTCACCTCGTAACGCCGCGCTCAGGAGCAATATCGGCAACCCGATTCCGTTGGTCCGGAGGGGAAGAGCTTCATCGACATGGGCGGTTCCGAGCCAGCCGGCACCGGCTTTCGCAAGGGTGCGGGCAACGGGGACCAGTCCGTGCCCGTAAGCGTTGGCCTTGACCACGGCGAGGAGTCCGGAGCCGCAGCCAGGCTGCCTCCGCATGAAACGGGCATTGTGCCTCAAAGCGGCAAGGTCGATTTCGCACCAGGTTCGCATGGGTCGGGAGATCATCGTTGGGCGAGAGGTGATCGGAGATGAATGGGTTCGGGGGGAAGCACTTCAGTTTCTCCGTAATCCGGGAGGGGGCGTCCGAGATCAGCCGCCCGGGGAAGAGCCAGCGGAAGGGATGGATCGAAACCGTCCGTGCAGACAGCAGTGGTGCACTTGGCCAACCACGTGTCGAGTTCACTGCGTGGGATGACCTGACTGGGTCTGGCCAATTTGCCCCGGCTGTAGCAAGTGACAAAGAGTTCGCCTCTTCGTGCATCGCTGAAGATGCCGAGGAACGAGACCTGCGGGAACTGGAGGCCGACGGAGTGGGTGCTGCGGATGGGGACGACCCGGGCGTTCCAACCAAAAGCCAAGCCTTGGGCCAGTGCCAGGGCAGCGCGGATGCCGGAGAAGGAACCGGGGCCGACACCAACGCGAATTTCCGTCGGGAGCTGAGGCCAGGGCAGGGCGAAGGCAAGGCTTGAGGCGAGTCCTGCCGAGGCCCGGCCATCAATTTCTGCGGAGGCAATCAGCTGTCCGTCATGGAAGGCGGCCCAACTGCCGCCGTGGGGCGAGGAGGTTTCCAGACAAAGAATGGAAGCAAGTTCAGACATCACGGATAAGCGTGATCCGCCGATGGTCGTTGGCGGAATGGTTGAAGTGAAGGTGCCACGAACCCCGAGGCCAAGGTCCGCGATAACGATCCGGCCATTCGATAAGGGTGACTCCGGACCCTGGCAAATGGTCCGGGAGGTCGAGGTCAAGCCAGTTGGTATCCGGAGACAGGCGGTAGAGATCCCAAGGAAAGAGAGGCAGGCGACCCCCATGATATTCGTGGAGCAGAGAAAAGGTGGGGCTGGTCACGGGGCCGGTGAAGCCAAGCCCGGCGGCGAACCCTTTGACCCACTCGGTCTTGCCAGCACCAAGGTCGCCGCTTAACCGGATAACAGTGCCGGGAAGGGTCTCGGCGGCAAACGCGGCAGCATGAGCACGGGTCTCGGCGGGTGAATCGGTTTCGATGACGTAGTTCATGGGTGGAAATGGTCGAAGCCCCGGAAAGGGATTCCCCCGGTGGAAGGCGGCTCTCCGGCCGGGCGCATGGCGCCGATGACGGTGATGGGTGTGGCGAAGGGCCAGTTGCGGGAGAGCCGGTTCCATGCCGTGGGCCGGATGGTGAAGAGGAGTTCATAATCCTCGCCATCGTTGATAGCCTGGCTGGCAGTGGCTCCGCGACGGCATGGAAGATTTTCCGGATGGATGGCAAAGGAGAGCCCAGAGGCCGCAGCCAGGCGGGGCAGATCGCGTCCGAGACCGTCGCTGAGATCCATCATGCTCGTGGCGATGCGATGCGCACCGAGCCATTGGCCTTCAGCCAAGCGTGGGACGAAGGTTAGATGGTGCACGGTTTGGGTGGCTCCGAGTTGGCCGGTGATGACGATCAGATCCCCGGAGTGCGCACCGGACCGGCGGGTTTCGTGCCGGGGCCGAACGTGGCCATAGCCCGACACCGCCATCCAGAAAGCGGGACTCCGGGTCAGTTCGCCACCGGCAAGGGCGACGCGATGGGCGGCGGCTGTGGTTTCCAGACCGCGGTAGATTTGGCGGAGTCGGTTTTCTGAAAAATCGGGAGGCAGGCCGATGGCAATTAGGGCGGCTTTGGGAGTGGCGGCAGCGGCTGCAAAATCGCTCAAGACTCTGGCAATAGCTTTGTGTCCGATGGCCTGGGCGGGTGCAGACGGAGTGAAGTGGATGCCCTCGACGACCGCATCAATTTTCAGAACCGGCAAGGTGCCGCGAGGCGCGGCGTGGATAACGGCGCAGTCGTGTCCAACGCCGGTGGCGAGACCTGCCGTTGGCCAGTCCCGGGTGAGGGTGCGGATGAGGGAGTCTTCGTCACGGCGTTTCATAAAGCCGGAGGAGGAGGAGGTTGATCGATGTGCCGAGGTTGAAGAAGGTGTGCAAGAGAATGGGGGACCAGAGGGAGCCGGTTCGCTCGTAGGCGAGGCCCAGGACAACGCCGAGGAGGGCGAGCGGGAGAAAGCTAGGCAGGTGCCCGTGGATGGCGCCGAAGAGGAGACCGGTGGTGATAAGTGCGGGCCAGCGTCCGAGGTGCGCTTTGCAAAACGGGTAGAGCACCCCGCGGAAAACGACCTCCTCCCAGAGCGGGGCAATGATGACGGCGGCGACGAGGTAGAAAAAAATCCGGTCTGTATCGGTCGATTCGAGAATCTCCCGAACGGGTCCCTGAACAAGATCCTCGAGGCCGAAATGATTGCTCAAAAGGGTGGAGCCTGCGGCAAGCAGCCCGATGGGCAGGAGGCAGGCGAGGTAGAGAAAAAGGCTGTCGAGGATACAGAGATTTGCGCGATCGAGTTGCCAAAGGGGTGTGACTTTAAATCCCCGACCCTGGGCCAACCAAAGGGTGCCAAGGATCGTGACGGCGGGCGTGGCCGGATAGAAGAGGAAGACCGTGGTGGCAGCAAGGCAACCGATACCGAGAACATCAGCCAGTCGCCACGGTGCCCAGGGGACATTGTCCCAGCGGAGCCAGAGGGGGCCGGAACTCTGGCGAAGGCGGAGAAGCGCGAGGACGCTGAGGAAGGGGAGGGCCGCCGCAAGGACGAACCAGCCGGGGGGAATGGTGTCGGGATGGGGCACGGCCGGTCAGGGAGCCGGGGAAAACAAATGTCCCGACAGGTAATATAGCCTGCCCGGGAGGAGTTCCGGTAAGGGCGGCCCGATCCGGAGGTTGAGCGAACGATCGCCTGAAGCCTGGCCGAAGATGCGGAAGAACCGTTTCAGCCGCAGGGGTGCCTGGAGTTCGACCACCGCCGCGTTTTCGTCGGCCTCGCCGAGGCGGATGGCTTCGCGGAGGCTGTCGGCAAAGTAGCCGGTGCTATCGATCAAACCGGCCTCTCGGGCTTGGGCACCGGAGAGCACCCGGCCGTCGGCAACACCATTCCGCAAAGCCGCCAGGGGAAGATTACGGCGCTCGGCGACCAGGCCGACAAAGCGGTCGTAGCTTTCGTCGATCAGTGCCTGGAACAACACCCGTTCCGCTTCAGTTACCGGGCGGAGGGGATTGAGGAGATCTTTGAGTTCGCCTGATTTAAAGGTGACCAAGCCGATCCCGATCTTGTCGGCGAGGCCTTGCATGTTGAACGTTTGCAAAATGACGCCGATGGAGCCGGTGATGGTCTGGCTGTTGGCCGAGATGTGCCGAGCTCCGATGGCCGTGTAGTAAGCACCGGAGGTGCCGATGCTCTGGAGGAAGGCGAGAACCGGTTTTTTTTCGTCAGCCTGAGCGACGGCGTGGAAGAGAATATCGCTGGCGGTGACTTCGCCGCCGGGGCTGTCGATTCGCAAGACGATGGCCTTTACGGCCGCGTCGTCCAGTGCTTGGCGGATCATGAAAGTGTAGTCATCCAACTGGGTGGAGTAGACTTCGCCTGGGGTTGAAGCGGAGATGACGCCGGAGATGTCGATGACCGCGATTTTATCAGTGGAGAAGGGGTTGCCGTAGAGGTGAATTTCCTCAAAATCGGTCCGTGATTTGCCGAGATTAGTCGTGTTGCCAGCGAGGAGGATGATGTTGAAGAGGACCGACAGGGCCAGAGCCATCAACAAAAAGATGGTCAGGCAGCCGAAAGCGCGTTTCATGAGTTCGAAACGATGACACCGCGCCCCGCCCAACGCAAGCCGAAGTCCGATCCCGGCCCCGTTTCGGTGGCCGCGGTCCGGCTGCTTCAGGCGGTCAAGCGGTGTCGGGAGGCCCACGCCGAGCTAGAGGGCATTGCGGTGGCCGTTTCCGGGGGACTTGATTCGATGGTTCTGGCTGAAGCCCTGCATCGGACCGGTGTGCGCTTTACCGTCCTCCATTTCGATCATCGTTGGCGGGGAGCATCTAGCCGACAGGATCTGCTCTGGGTCAAGCGGTGGGCAACGGCCCGGGGGCTGCCCTTTGTGGCCGGCCGTGCGGCCAAGGCAGGAGTGGTGGGGGAGAATGAGGCCCGGGAAAGCCGGTGGCGTTTTTTTTACGACGCGTGCAAGGAAGTTTCCTGCGGGCAGCTCTGGCTGGCCCAGCACGCAGATGATTTGGTGGAGACGTTTTTGCTCCAGCTCATGCGCGGAGCTGGGCCGGAAGGAATGGCCAGTTTGCGGGCGGTGCGGGTGAAGCACGGTGTCCGGGTAGTCCGCCCAATGCTGGAGTTCGACAAGGCTGCGCTCAAGCAGATCGCCCGGAACTGGGGGGTGGAATGGCGGGAGGATCCGACCAACCAGTGGTTAAGCAAATTCCGCAACCGGGTTCGCCTCAGGCTTTTGCCGTATATGGAAAAAGTGGCCGGCCGACCCGTCCGGGAGCCGATCTGGCGGGCCGCCCGGGTGTTGGCGGACGAAAACGAGTTCTGGGAGGAACTGCTCCCCCAGGTCTGGCCGGAGAAGGCCTCGTGTTCCCTCAAGCTCAAACCGGTCGCGCACCAGCGCCGTTTTCTTCGGGGCTGGCTCAAGTCGCGGGGCGTCCCGGGTGTCGGGTTTGAGTCAATAGAGGCGGTCCGATCTCTTCTGACAGACCTCCATAAGAGCAAGGTGAACCTCCCCGGTGATCTTCATTGTCGTCGGCGTGCGGGGCACCTTTTTATCGAATGAAGACCCCGGGTTCCGGGCGATAAAGCCGGCTTCCTCCGGGGCTTGCCTCGCCGTTGCTCCGGCTCTACTTTCCTGCCCCACATGTCTTTCCGTTTTGCCCGCCTGATGGACCGGCTTGGGGTTTCCCGGCGCAAACTCCGGGGCGGGCGCTTTCATCGTTGGATGGGGGACCACATGTTCAGCAAAGAGTTGTGGCTCCTGCACCGGGAATCGGTCGCCTGGGGTTGGCTTATCGGTTGTCTAACGGCCACCACGCCCTTTCTCGGATTTCAGATGCTGATGGCCCTTCCGTTCGTTTTCATTTTCCGGGCCAACATCCTGGTGACGTTCGGACTCATTTGGGCGACTAATCCCTTGACCGCCCCGGTGCTTTACGCAGCTGCGTTGATCTTGGGAAACAAACTTCTGGGCCATGAGACGGCGGATCTGGCTTTCTGGCGTGATGCAGAGAACTTGAACCTCAGTCCGGAACTGATCACGCAATTCGGATTCGATATCTTCGGAGCACTACTGCTCGGCACTTCCCTGATTGGGCTGGCTCTCGGCATCCCCGGTTTTATTTTAATCCGCATGTTTTGGCCAGATCCCAAGCCCCGCGCCCCGCGCGGCGGCCGGAACCCTTCTCCGCCAGGCAGGCCAGGGAGCTCTGGAGGCGATGAACCTGCCGACGGCAAAGTAATGGCCACCGGTTCTAATCCCTGACACGAGCCCAGAACCGAGGTGGGTCAGGTCAACACGGATTCCGGAGCATCCAGGCCAGGAAAATTCCCATCCCGCAAGTGCCAATGATACCGGCAAACACCAGGCTCCTGCCGAACTATGGCGGCCTGCTCCCCAAAAGCTGATCCATGTGCAATGAGAGTCATGGTGGTCCCGGAGCACCACCGACTCGATGCTGAAAGGCCAGCGACCTACACCCGAACCGAGCATCAAAAAAACGACGTGCCATTGAAGCTGCAATGGGCGAAGGCAAAGCCATTGCTGAGGCCTGCCAGCAGCAGATGATCAGCGTGGCGACCT
>CALFVM010000229.1 GCA_937928665.1 uncultured Candidatus Methylacidiphilales bacterium | reverse complement strand
CTGGTGACGAGGATGCCGCCGGTCTGGGCGATGAGGAGGTCGCACGTGGTGAGGGCGGCATCGCAGGCTTCCATTTCGTCAACGGAGTAACCCGGCCGGACCTCCATCACGGCAGGGCCGAGGGCGCGGGCGACGGCTGATTCAGGGCTGTCGGCGGGAACAGCGATTTTTTTCCAGCCTTGTTCGGTAGCGAGCTGTCGAAGCTGATCGGTGAGGTGAGGGAGGTCGGGTGACTGGAGGAAACGACCTTTGAGGGCGGTAAAGTTTGCGCGAAAGGCGTGGAGCCAGTCGGCGCGGGTCGGGCCGACGGGGGGAAGCCAGGGCCGGAAGTCGGCGGGCGGCCCGGGCGGATGGGCGGTGCCGGAACCGTGGGAGCCGGGGAAGGGGGCGGGGTCGCGCAGGCCCTCGCGGATGCGGGTGAGGATGACGTCGCGTCCGGAATTCATTGCGGCCCCCGGTGGCGTTGGGTCCAGAGTTGGGTGAAGCTTTTTTGAGGGGGCGAGGGCAGCTCGCGGGAACGGGTCCAGGGACGGAGCGGGTCGAGCGGGGTGTTGTTGATGAGGCGGTGAAGGGGTTGGAGGGCGCGGGCAAGGCGGCCACTGAGGTTGTAGAGAGCGGGGCGGCGCATGGTGAAGGCGAAGCCGAGGAAGAGGATTTTTTCCCACCAGGCCGGTTTTCCGGCGACAGCGTTGCGGCGGTTCTGGAGGAGGTGGTGGTGAATGTCGATGTTGACGGGGCAGGCTTCGGTGCAGGCACCGCAGAGGGAGGAGGCGAAGGAGAGATGTTTCCAGGGCTGGAGACCGGCGAGGTGCGGGGTGATGACGGAGCCGATGGGGCCCTGGTAGGTGGAACCGTAGGTGTGGCCGCCGACGTTTTTGAAGATGGGACAGACGTTGAGGCAGGCACCGCACCGGATGCAGTGGAGGGCGTCACGTTGTTCGGCGTCGGCTAAAAGGCGGGTCCGTCCGTTGTCGAGGAGGACGAGGTGGAACTCGCGTGGGCCGTCGGTTTCGTCGGGGCGGGCCGGGCCGGCGTAGAGGGTGTTGTAAGCGGTCATGGCCTGGCCGGCTCCAGCGGTGGCGAGCATGGGGAGGAAAAGGGCGAGGTCGGAGAGTTTGGGGAGGACTTTTTCGATGCCCATGAGGGCGACGTGGATGCGGGGCAGCGCGGTGGTGAGGCGGGCGTTGCCTTCGTTCTCGGTGATGGAGATCATGCCGGTTTCGGCGATGCCGAAGTTGGCACCGCTGATCCCCATATCGGCGGCGGCGTAGAGTTTCCGCATGAAGCGGCGGGCGATCATGGTGAGTTCTTCCGGGCTGTCGGTCGGAGCGGTGCCGAGTTCGCGTTGGAAGAGGTCGCTGATTTCGTCCCGGGTCAGGTGCATGGCGGGGAAGACGAAGTGGTAGGGAGCTTCGCCGCGGAGCTGAACGATGAACTCGCCGAGGTCGGACTCGGTGACCTGGAAGCCTGCCTTGGCCAGGGCGTCGTTGAGGTGGATTTCCTCGGAGGTCATCGTTTTGGATTTGATGATGGAACGGACGCCGCGGTCGCGGGCAAGATTGAGGATGTAGTCGCGGGCGGCGGTGGCGTCGGGTGCCCAGAAGACGGTGCCGCCGCGGGCTTCGACGGCGCGGGCGAATTGGTCGAGGTGGCGGTCGAGATGGTTGACGGCTTCCCATTTGCGTTCGGCAGCGGCCTGGCGGGCGGCGGCCCAGTCGTTGAAGCGGGCTTTGTTTTCGTCGCGTTTGAGGTAGTAGCCGCCGAGGGCTTTTTGGATGAGGCCGCGGTGGCGGAGGTCGTGGGTGAGGCGGTCGGCCATCCGGTCGAACTCTTTTTTGAGAGCAATCATGGGGAGGGTTCTCCGGCAAGGACTTCGGCGAGGTGGAGGGAACGAAGCGGTTGGCCCCGGCGATCGAGGAGGCCTTGGAGGTGCATGAGGCAACTGGAGTCGTTGGAGATAACGAGGGAGGCGCCGGTGGCTGCGATAGAATCGCACTTGACCTCCCCCATGGCAGTGGAGATGGAGGGGAACTTGACGGCGAAGGTGCCGCCGAAGCCGCAGCAGGTCTGGGCTTCGCTCATTTCGACCAGCTCAAGGCCTTCCACGTGGGCGAGGAGTTTGCGGGGGGCATCGCGGATGCCGAGTTCGCGGAGACCGTGACAACCGTCGTGGAAGGTGGCGCGGGCATGAAGTTTCGCGCCGAGGTCGGTGACGCCGAGGTGGTTGACGAGGAAGTCGGAGAATTCGAAGACGCGCCCGGCCAGGTCGAGGGCGTCAGATTCGTGGGGGTGTCCGGCGAAGAGTTGCGGATAAAAAACTTTGAGCATTGCGCCACAGGAGCCTGAGGGGGCGACGATGACTTCGGCATTATTGAAGAGAGCGAAGGAGCGTTCGGCTACGGAACGGGCCTGATCCCAGAAACCGGAATTGAAAGCGGGTTGACCGCAGCAGGTTTGGCCGGGGGGGACGTCGACCTGGTGCCCGAGACGTTCAAGGACGCGCACGACCCCCATCGCGGCGTTGGGGTAGTATTGGTCCACGAAGCAGGGGACAAAGAGGGCGATCTTCATTGAGGAAAGGAAGCGGAGGCGGCCCGCCAGGCGTCTGCATCGGTCGGGAGAAACCGCTCGGTTTTTCCGGAACGATCGACCACTTCACGCAATTCTGCAAGGGAACGGATGTGGCCCAGGGCGAGAGTCTGGAGAAGGAGGTTGCCGATGGCGGTGGCTTCGACGGGGCCGGTGATGACTTCGCGCCCGGAGGCGTTGGCGGCGAATTGGTTGAGGAGACGGTTTTGGGAGCCGCCGCCGACGATGTGCAGACGCCGCACGGTGCGCCCGGTCAGCGTTTCGGCCTGGTCGAGGACGACGCGGTAGAGGAGGGCGAGGCTTTCGAGAACGCAGCGGACGATGGCGCCGTCGGTGGCGGGTTCGGGTTGGCCGCGTTCGCGGCAGAAGGCGCGGACTTTGGCGGGCATATCGCCGGGTTTGGCGAAACGTTCGTCGCGGGGGTCGATCCAGGCGGCGAGAGCCGGAGCTGCGGCGGCCAGATCGGTCATTTCGGCGTAGGTGTAGGAGCGGCCTTCCTCTTGCCAGGTGCGGCGGCATTCCTGAATGATCCAGAGTCCGACGATGTTTTTGAGGAAACGGATGGAACCACCGTAACCGACTTCGTTGGTGAAATTGGCGGCGAGGACGGCGGGGGTGAGGTTGGGCTCGGGCAGTTCCAAGCCGAGGAGGGACCAAGTGCCAGAGCTGAGGTAGGCCCAGTCATCGCCGCGACCGGGCACGGCGGCGACGGCTGCCCCGGTATCGTGCGAACAGGTGGCGATGACTTCGATCGGGCCGAGTCCGAGTTCCCGCTGGAGTTCAGGCAGGAGCGGACCGAGCCGGGTTCCGGAGGGGACAATTTCGGGAAGCGGAATATCGCCGAGCCCGAGTGC
>CALFVM010000228.1 GCA_937928665.1 uncultured Candidatus Methylacidiphilales bacterium | reverse complement strand
ATCGGCGTGGAGCTGGGGATTATCCGCCGCCGGAAATAAAATGAACGGCTCCTCCCGCAACTCCCGAAGCCGGATCGAAGCCCGGGCCGCCAGCGGATGGTCCGCCGGCAAAACCACCCCAAGGGCTTCCTCCGCCACCTGCACTGACCGCAATCCGCCCCCGGTCACCGGCAGGGAAACAAAAGCCAAATCTAGCCCGCCGTCCATCACCGAGCGCACCAGACAGTCCGAGTGGTCAAGCCGCAGCAGCACCACCACCCCAGGCAACCCCGCACGCACCCTTCTCAGAACCGGTGGTAAAAAACCAGCCATCGCGGCTTCCGTGCATCCAATCGCCAGGCTGCCCAGCCGTCCTCGGCCCGCTTCCCGGGTTTCCCTCCACAACCGTTCCAAATCCCGCACAAACACGCCCGCCCGGGCTTCCAGAAAACGTCCCGCCACGGTCAACAGCGTCCGTCGCCCATCCCGTTTCAAAAGCTCCGCGCCAATCCCCTCCTCCAACTGCGCAATCTGCCGGGAGAGTGCCGACTGAGACAGATGGAGGTCCTCAGCCGCCCGGCGAAAATTGAGCCGTGCCGCCACCGCCCGGAACGCCCGGAGATGCCGCACATCCAAGGCATCACCACCGGGTGGAAGCGGCTCATCCCTCATACCCGGTCCACCCCGCGTTTGATCCAAATCGCCCCCGCCAGTAGTGCCCAGGCACAGGTATATGACCAGAGCAGCGTTAGCAGCAGGGCGCCCACCGCACCGTGAAGATAGCTCTGCGACCAGAGCGGACCGACAACCTGGGTAAATGCCAAACCACTCCCAATCCATGCAGCGGTCGCCAGAGCTGCCCCCTGATAAACCAACCGTTTCGGCGGTCGCCCCCGCGGAATGACCGCATACGTTAGGCTGATCGAATAAAACAAGATAACAATGGCCGCCGCGTAACGAAGAACCATCACCAGATCGTCCGAATACGGAGATAACCCAGTCAACCCTGCAAGGAGTCCCTCCAGAAAAGGCGTCAACACCAAAAGGACGGCTGAAATCATCAGAGTCAGCAACCAGACCAGGAGCAGGATCAGCGATTTCAACCGCCGCACGAAACCTCCGGCCCGCAGATCCACTCCGTCGGCGTAAATAAAGTGAAGTGCCCGCGCCAACTCATTCATAAAGTTCGATGAAGTCCAGAGTGCCAAAAGCACACTCACCAGCGCGAATCCACCCCCGGTGAAGTGTTCCAGAGTCCGGTCCATCATTTCCGGACTCACTTTGATCCCAACCGGAATGATGCTGTTAAAAATTTCTACAAACTCCGGCGTAACATTCGTCCGTAAAATCGTCCCCACCCCAATCAGTGCCAGTGCTAAAAACGGGACCATCGAGGTCACAAAATAAAACGCCAGAGCCGCCGCAAATGAGCTGATAAAGCCAAGCTTCTCCGGCAACTCCCGTCCCAGAAGCCGTGCTAGAAACATCATCGCCCTTTTCTCCCTAACCGGAAAACCGTCACCACCCGCATCACCTGTTCCTCCAGCCACTCCTCCGCCCGCCGCATTGCTTCCTCCACCTCGCACGGTCCCGGTGCCAGAGCGAACGCCGCCGGAAAACAACTTGTCTCCACCCGTCCTCCGAACGCGATCAACGGCACCCCGGCCCGATCCGCCATCCGCCGCAAACGCTCCGGGCCCTTGCCTAACGCCGTCTGACCATCCAGGGAACCCTCTCCGGTTAACACCAGATCCGCCCTCCGAACCCGCCGCTCCAGTCCAAGCGTCTCCGCCACCAAGTCAAACCCCGGCTCAATCCGCGCCCCAGCGAACGCCATCAACCCGAACGCCGTCCCTCCCGCCGCTCCCGCACCCGGCACCCGGGCCAGGTCTGGAGACACCACCCGGGCCAGCCGCCCCAACGAACGGTCCAGTGCTCTTGCCTGATCCGGGGTCGCCCCCTTTTGCGGCCCAAACATGCGCGAGGCTCCTGTGCGACCACACAGCGGGTTGGAGACATCCACCGCAGCCACCACCTCGGGCAGGACATACCGATCCGGGGGAATCACCCGGGCCAACTCCCCCAAAGACCCGCCCCCTTCCGGAAGGTCCCGCCCCTGCCGGTCGAGGAAGCGGAAGCCCAGCGCACGGGCCAAACCCGTCCCACCATCGTTGGTGGCACTCCCGCCCAGACCGACGATGATTCGACGGGCTCCCGCTTCGGCAGCCGCCACCATTAACTGCCCCACCCCAAATGTCGTCGTCCGGCCCGGATCCCGCTCTGCCAATTCCAGCCCCACCCAGCCCGACACCTCCGCCAGTGCCACCACCGCCGTCCTCGTCCCGGGCAGCCACAGATAGCGTTGGGTCCCCGGACGACCTAAGGCGTCCCGCACTCCCGCCACCCGGACGTATCGCCCCCGCGCCCCCATTGCCATCGCTTCCAAAAAACCTTCCCCCCCGTCTGACAACGGAACTTTATCGAGCCGCGCCCTGGGCCAGGCTCGCCTCACTCCCCGGCCCATAGCACCGGCCGCCTCAAGAGCTGTCAACGAACCCTTGAACTTGTCCGGTGCCACAACCACCCGCATAGGTCCAGTCAACGGGCGACGCCAAACACCCGCAAGCCGGAAATCGGCACCACTCAGCGCAGTTGCATCAGGATTAAGCCGATCGCCACACAGCCAATCCCCGTCCACTGCCACCCGCTCACCCCCTCCCGGAACCAGAGAGCGGCCGCCACTTGCAAAAGACAGAACCCAAGCCCCAGGGCCCACGCATAAACGACCGGTGATGGGGCAAGTTTCAGGGCGAACGGCATCACCACCACGCACACAAACCCGGTCACATTCGCCGCCCCGAACAATGCCCACGCTCTCCACCCCTCGTTCAACGCCACCAGCTTCAAGAAAAGGTTCGCCCCCGCCATCC
>CALFVM010000227.1 GCA_937928665.1 uncultured Candidatus Methylacidiphilales bacterium | reverse complement strand
AACCACGCCAGTGCCTCCATGGCCGGCTTCGTTTGCAAAATCATTCCCACCACCGAAGACGGTCTCCTCGACCTCGACCTCTTTGGGCAGCACCTCAAACCCGACGTCGCCGCCCTCATGCTCACCAACCCCTCCACCCTCGGCCTCTTCGAGGAAAACATCCAATCCATCGCCTCCCGCCTCCACGCCAACGGTTCCCTCCTCTACTACGACGGTGCCAACCTCAACGCCCTCATGGGCATCGTCCGCCCCGGCGACATGGGCTTCGACGTCATCCACCTTAACACCCACAAAACCCTCTCCACCCCTCACGGCGGCGGCGGCCCCGGCGCAGGTCCCGTCGGCGTCAAAACCTTCCTCGAACCCTACCTCCCCCACCCCGTCATCCGCCGCATCAACGGCACCTTCACCCCCGACTTCGACCGGCCCCGCTCCATCGGCAAAATCAAAGCCTTCTACGGCCACACTGAAGTCCTCCTCCGCGCCGCCGCCTACATCCTCTCCTCCGGCGGCACCGGACTCCGCACCGCCACCGAAAACGCCGTCCTCAACGCCAACTACCTCCAGCACAAACTCCGCGACCTCCTCCCCCCCGTCTTTACCGCCCGCTGCATGCACGAATGCCTCCTGTCCGGGGGCGACCTCAAAGTCAACGCCTTCGACTTCGTCAAACGCCTCATCGACTTCGGCATCCATCCCCCCACCCTCGTCGGCGCCGGCTGCGTCCACTTCGCCAAACAATACGACGCCGCCATGCTCATCGAACCCACCGAAACCGAAACCCGCGCCTCCCTCGACCTCCTCGTCGAAGGCTTCCGCAAAGTCGCCTCCGAAGCCGCCGTCGCCCCCTACATGATCGAAACCGCACCCCACACCACCACCGTCGCCAAAATTATCAAAGACCAAGCCGCCTACATCTCCATGCTCGAAGCCACCGCACCCGATTCCGAATCATGATCCCCGACCCTTCCCTTCTCAAACAGGCCCCCATCCTCGTCGTTGAAGACACCCAGATGATCCGGGTCCTCCTCATCCGCCACCTCAAATCCGAGGGCTTCACCAACATCCTCGAAGCCCCTGACGGACAACAAGCCCTCGACATCCTCGCCACCACACCCGTCGAACTCGTCCTCCTCGACATCAACATGCCTGTCCTCGACGGCGTCGCTACCCTCGAACGCATCAAAGCCGACCCCGCCCTCAAAGATCTCATCGTCATCATGGTCACCGCCGTCGATAAAATCGAATCCGTCGCCCACTGCATCCAGCTCGGTGCCGAAGATTACATGCCCAAGCTCTTCAACCCCATCCTCCTCAACGCCCGCATCCTCTCCTGCCTCGAAAAACGCTGGCTCCGCCGCGAACTCACCCGCCTCTCCCCGCCCGCCTCCTGAACCCCTGCCTAACACACACGCTTATGTGGTCGAAACTCGATCAACTCAACCTCGGCCTCCGCCCCAAGCTCGTCGGCTTCGGGCTCGCTCCGGCCCTCCTCGTTCTCATCGCCATCTCCCTCTTCTCCCTCTGGGAGATGCGAGGCTTCCTCCTCCATCTCCAAACCGACGAAATCGTTGACGAACTCCGCACCGCCGCCCAACACATCGAACGCGAAGCCATCCGTGCCGAATCCGTCGTTCGCACCATGGCCTTCGCCCAACAAGCCGGACTCTTCGGACGCCGCGCCGAATCCTCCGCCCTCGCCCGCACCATCCTCGAAAACTCCCCCTTCCTCACCGGAGCCTATACCGGCTACGAACCCAATGCCGACGGCCAGGACGCCGCTGCCCTTCGCTCCGACCTCGACCCCAACACCATGGACGCCTCTGGCCGCTTCCTCCCCTACTGGCACCGCGCCATCGACGAATCCAGAGCCATCGTCGTCACTCCCCTTGTCGATATGGACACCAGCCTCTACTACGGCGGCAACCGCAACCGCTTCCTCGGCCGACCCGAAAGTCAGGACATACTCTTCGCCGAAGACACGACCTCTCCGGAACGCTTTCCCGTCTCCCAATCCGTCAGCCGCTTTGCCGACGTCATCCCCCAGGCTCCCGCCGGCCGCGCCTCCTTCATGGTCACCGAGCCCTACTTCTACGAGGGCAACTACCTCCTCGAACTCACCTACCCCATCATCATCAACGGCCAATTCAAAGGCATCACCGGCGTCGATTGGGCACTCGGCGACATCGTCCGCTTCCTCGCCGAACAGAAACCCTTCAAAACCGCCGACTTCATCCTCATCTCCCAGCGCGGCCGCATCGTTTCCGCCACCGCCGATCCCGCCCTCCTCGCCCTCAAAATCGAGGACACTCCCTTCGGCCACATCCTCCAACAAATCTACACCGACCCCAACCGCCGCGACCGTCCCCTGGAGTTCAACGATCCCGTCCTCAACCAACCCTACTACTTTGCCGCCACCCGCGTCCCCACCCTCGACTGGACCCTCCTCATCCGCGTCTCCCGCGCCGAAATCAACGGCCCCGTTCGCGATACCCTCATCAAAGCCGGCCTTCTCACCCTCCTCGGCGTCATCGGCGTCTTTCTCCTCCTGGTCTCCCTCGCCAACCTCGTCATCGGCCGCATCCAAACCGCCGCCCACGCCGCCCGCCAAATCGCTTCCGGCGACCTCACCGTCCGCGTCGATTCCACCGTCAAGGACGAAACCGGAGATCTCCTCCGCGCCATCAAAGGGATGGTCCGCGACCTGAGTTCACTCGTCGGCAAAGTCAAAACAAGCTCCATTCAGCTCATCTCCACCGCCACCCAAATCGGTGCCGCCGCCAAACAACAGGAAGCCGTCGTCAATGACTTCGGTGCTTCCACCTCCCAAATCGCCGCCGCCGTCAAAGAAATCTCCGCCACCTCCAACGAACTGGTCAAAACCATGGAAGACGTTTCCGCCGTCGCTCAGGAAACCGCCGGCATGGTCGATCAAGGCCGCTCCGGCCTCACCAGCATGTCCGCCGCTATCGAACAACTCGCCGGCTCCACCGCCACCATCACCGGCTCCCTCTCCGTCATCAACGAAAAAGCCAACAACATCGGCTCCGTCATCACCACCATCACCAAAGTCGCCGACCAAACCAACCTCCTCTCCCTCAACGCCGCCATCGAAGCCGAAAAAGCCGGCGAATACGGCGTCGGCTTCGCCGTCGTCGCCCGCGAAATCCGACGCCTCGCCGACCAAACCGCCGTCGCCACCCTCGACATCGAACAAATGGTCAAGGAAATGCAATCCTCCGTCTCCACCGGCGTCATGCAAATGGACAAGTTCAACGAGGAAGTCCGCCGCCGCGTCGGCGAAACCGAGACCATCTCCGGCCAACTCACCCAAATCATCGAACGCGTCCACGCCCTCATCCCACGCTTCGACCAAGTCCACGAAGGCATGCAATCCCAGTCCCAGGGCGCCCGCCAAATCTCCGACGCCATGCTCCAACTCACCGACTCCGCCCGCTCCTCCGCCGCCGCCCTCCGCGAGTTCAACCAAGCCGCCGATCAACTTCACAACGCAGTCCGTGGACTCAAAGAAGAGGTCTCCCGCTTCACCATGTAAGCCCCCGCCATGCTCGCCCTTCTCTTCAGCCTCGGCGGTGAACGCTACGCCCTCGAAGCCAAGGCCGTCGTCGAGGTCATCCCCGCCATCCCTCTCCGCCCCCTCCCCCACGCCCCCCCCTTCGTCAGCGGTATCTTCGCCCACCGCGGCGAGGTCGTCCCCGTTGTCG
>CALFVM010000226.1 GCA_937928665.1 uncultured Candidatus Methylacidiphilales bacterium | reverse complement strand
CACCTGATAAGGCGACGGCACCACGCCCAGAAACGCCACCCTCATGAGGCCGGCCCCAACCTCTGCCGCCGCTCCCGCAGCTTATCAATCAGCAACGAACCCCCGATAATCGCCGCTGCCGTTGGCAAAATCGCGGTCGTAAACACAAACAAACTCCGCATCGAAATCACAATCGCGAAAAAACCGGAGGCATACATCAGAATGCCGAACGGCGAGTTTCTCGGCGACGCCAAATGCGACCACCAGCCCGCAAACCACCCGAACAATAGCCCAAACGCCACAATCCCCACATTCCCAAAGGCAATATAAGCCTCCCCCACAAAACTCGACGCCAACGTCAACCCCTCCACATCCAGTGCCTCCTCCATCGTAATACTCATCCCCTCCGGCTTCCCCGGCCACAGGGCCCGCGGAATCGGGCGCACCAATGCCAGATAAGGAACCTCCCAGCCCAGGTGGGCATACCGCGCTGGAAATAGCTGCGTCAGTTGACTGATCACAAATAAATTATAATCAACAAACAACGATTGCTCCTCCGTCAGCGTTTCCTCTGTCTGCTGATTCCAATAATTCTTCAAACCCACCCCGCGAAAATCCAGCATCACCCGCGTCGAAAAAAAGAGCAGCCCCGCACAAATCCCACACAAAATCACCACCGTCCGTAGCGGCGTCTTCCCCCGCGCAAACAAAAACCCAATCAAAAACGTCACCAGATACGAGGCAAAGATATTCCGCGTTCCCGACGAAAACCCGTAAAACAGCGTCGCCAGCAACCCGAACCCCACCCAAGCCAACGCCAGGGCACGATACTCCCGCCACCGCGCGAACACCACCCCGGCCAATGGCGGAATTAAATAAATCAACAAACTCAACTCATACACCAGTGCCCGCCAGTCCCCCAAGCGTCCCCGGCCCCAAGGCTGCGCAAAGCGCGGTGCCAGCCAGTAATCAAACACCACCAGCGGATTCCACCCCGCTGCCAGGAACATGTGGAGATATCCAACGACCATGGCAAAGGTAAATATCCCCACCAAAAAACCGGGCCGCACCGGACGCGTGAACACGTCCCAATAGGGAGAGTTCGGCAGCGAGGCAAAATGTCGCCCCACCGCCACCGACCCGATCCCCAACAGCGTGCAACCAATCCCCGCCCGCGCATACTCTGGGGGCACCAACTCGTCAAAGTTCGGCTGCGGATAGAAAAACTCAAACAACGTCAGGAAAAACAGCGCGGCCAGCGCCATTACATCCGCCCGCACCAGGTTCAACCAACCACGTCCCGCATCGCAGGCCAAACTCAACGCCAATCCCACCGCGCATCCCCAGGCCGCATGCCGCGCCAACGCCGAGGCCGTCTCCCCCTCCAGGCTCATCCACGTCAGGAAAAGCGCTGCCAACAGCAAAATCGTCCCGGTCACCGAAGGCTGCGGCAACGTCGCAGCCACCCCCTTCGCACGCGCCATTACCGCCATGGCCGTTTTACGAGCCTCCCTCTCCTGACCATCGGATCAACGCCTCCGCTGCATCGGCCCACGTCCATTCCAACCTCACCGGCCCCACATCCGCACGATGATCCATCCACCAACGCATCTCCATCGCCAAAAACTCTGCCGATCCAACCGGAAACCGCGAGCCATTCTCACGGTGTCGGAGCAAATCCTTTGCCCCCACCCGGTCACTCACCACACACGGACACCCACACGCCAGTGCCTGCGGCACCACCAATCCAAACCCCTCCTCTAGCGACGGCAACACCAGCACATCCGCCCCCCGCATCTCCTCCGCCAACTCCCTCCTCCCCAACGACCCCCGCCACTGCACCGGAAACTTCCCCACCGCCGCCAGCCACTCCAAGCCAAACCGCCCATCCGTCGGCCCGCACATCACCAGCTCCCATCCCGTCGAGGGCAATGCCTCCAAAGCCGATCGCAACGTCCCCAACCCCTTCCTCGCTGTCAATTGCCCCGCAAACAAAAAACGAAAAACATCCTTCCGCTCTCGCGGCGGTCCCGGAAAAAATACCGCCCGATCTGCCGAATACGGAATCACCCGAACCCTCCCTATCTCAATCCCTAACGCCACCAACTGATCCCGCACCACACTCGAACCCACCACATGCTTCTCCGCCAAATTATACTCCTCCTCATGCCGCGCCACCAACTCCTCAAACCCATCCCCCAGCTTTTGCCCTGCGGCAACCAATACCTCCCCCTGCGACCGCAGCGGCCCCGTCGCATGATTCAATACAGGCACAGCCCCCAGTTCCTTCGCCCTCCGCAACGTCGCCCGAGCCTGACCCGGCAACGCGTGAACCGCCGCGCTCGGTTCCAAGCTCTCCGCCACCACCCGGTCAAACCCATCATCCTGCCATCGAAACACCCTCGTCATTTCCGGCCGCATGGCCCCCGGCAACCGATTTAACCCATACGTCACCAAGGTCCGCCACACATGTTCCCGCAGCGGAAACCCCGCTGGTGGTTTCAACTTCCACCCCGGATAACCCGAATGGTAGGCCGCCAACACCTCCCGCCGATAAAGCTCCACCGCCATTTCATACATGTGACAGGGATTCGTGGCGGAGAATTGAATTTTGAGTTCAGACACGGGTGGGTAAGGCACGAGAGACTCTACTTACACATGCTACGTGCGCACATAACTTCTGGAGATGAAAAACTTAACCCTATCGATTGATGAAAAGGTGCTCAAAAGCACCCGCAAATATGCGGCCGATCATTCCACCACCGTGAACCAGATGGTTCGGGACTTTTTGGCGAAAAAAGCAGGAGTTGAGAGCACCCGCTCGGTCAAAAATGGATTTCGTATCGCCCAAGAGGCTGGTGCCAACTCGGGAGGCTGGAAATTCAACCGCGAAGAAATCTATGCCGAACGCTTGGTACGCTACGATAAACGAAAATGAAGGCCTTTGTGGATACAAACATCCTTGTTTATGTCCATGACCATGCAGACCCGCGCAAATGTCATCTCGCACAGTCGCTTCTCGAACAATTCGAAGACAGCAAAGAGGGAGTCAATTCCACCCAGATTCTTTTGGAGTTCGCAGCGGTGGCCAAATCAAAACTCAAGCTTTCTGGGAATCAGATCACCAGCATTATGAGAGAGTATGAACATTTTGAATGTCTTTCTCACGATCCGGATATGATCGCCGGTGCGGTTGACTGGTCAGAGCAGTTCCAGATTTCGATCTGGGATGCCATGTTGCTCGTTGCGGCCGAACGGGCGCGTTGTGGCAGACTCTATTCCGCAGACCT
>CALFVM010000225.1 GCA_937928665.1 uncultured Candidatus Methylacidiphilales bacterium | reverse complement strand
GGCGTCACCGCTGGAATCTCCAGTTCCTGGCGGGCGATGCCAAGAGCCTGGCCTTGAGCGTGACCGGGCCAAACGGGGACGAGATCACCAGGCTTTGGGATGCGGCCGATTCCCCCTTGCGCACCAATAACCCCCGGCTTGGAGTCCATTTATGGCCGGAGCAGGACGCCGCGGCCTTTCGAGACGGTGCGGGAGGGGAGACTTCCGTTTCCTTCGGGTGGAGTTCGGGGCCTAAAGGCGAGGCTTCCACTTTCAATCTGCCCATTCCGCCTTCCGCATGTACTTACCGGCATGTCACGGAACCGGCTTACGTGAACGGGCGGATGCCTCTCGCTACCTTCTCCGGTCCGGGCGACATGACCTACACCCTTGAGATCCGCCAGGTGTCTCCTGCCCCTTGACCCTTCCGGCTACCGGGATGCCGCAAAACCTCCACTCCGCCGCCTCGACCGGGCCAGACAGACTGACCCACTTCTACCCGTGGCTGCTCCTTGCTGCCGTCGCCGCTGCCTATGCCAACAGTTTCGGCGGTATTTTCGTTTTCGACGATTACCCCTCGATCGTCCACAATCCCTTCCTCCGCGAGCTCAACCAGCCGCTCCACTGGTTCACCGCCCCTTCCGATACGACCATGGCCGGACGTCCGCTCGGGGCCTTCTCCATCGCCTTGACCACTTGGCTGGGCGGTCTCCACACCGCCCCCTTTCACGCCGGAAACCTCCTCATCCATGCCGCCAACACGCTGCTCGCCTTCGGCATCGCCCATCGTCTTTTCACGCTCGCTGCAACCCCGCTTGCCGGAGGTGCTGCCCGGACTGCTTTTTTTGTGGCTCTGCTCTGGGCACTTCACCCCGTTCAAACCAACGCCGTCACCTACATCATCCAACGGGCCGAGTCCCTCATGGCCCTCGGCTTATTTCTCGCGGTCTATGCCTTTCTCCGGGCCCATGATCCGGCGACCCGTCAACCCGGTCGTTGGCTTGCCCTGACCGTCGGCGGAACGTTCCTAGGTGTTCTTTGCAAAGAAACCGCTGTCGTTACCCCGCTGGCCATTCTCCTCATCGATCGTGCCTGGTTCCACGCCTCCTTCCGGGCGTCAGTTCTCGCCCGGCCGGGCCTCTACCTCGGCCTTTTTTCATCATGGATTGTGTTAGGCCTTCTTGTTTTGGGGGGACACCGGACCGAATCGGTCGGATTTTCCTTCGATACCTTACCTTGGTGGCACTACCTCCTTGAACAGGGGCCCATCATCCTCACTTATCTCAAGCTCATCCCTTACCCCTCGCCTCTGATTTTTGCGGCTTACATCCGGAATGACACTTCCGTCTGGACCTTGCTTCCCGCCGCCCTCGCCGTTGCTGCCATTGCCCTTGCCTCTCTCTATCTCTTCAGCAAACGGCCCTCTGTTGGTCTCGGTCCGGTCCTGTTCTTTCTCATCCTCGCACCGACCTCCTCGGTTCTCCCGATCGTTACGGAACCTTACGCGGAGCACCGTCTCTACCTCGCTTCCTTCCCCCTCATTGCCCTTGCGGTTTGGGCGACGGCCCGCTGGGCAGCGGGGAATCCCTCCTCCCAGGCCCGACCGCTCGCTGCCATGGGAGTCACGATCGCGCTTCTTTTGGGTTCCCTCACCATCCTGCGCAACTCCCTCTTCCACGACCCTGCCGCCCTCTGGGCCGATGTCGTGCAGAAACAACCCTTCAACTCCAAAGCCTGGAATAATCTGGGCGAGGCCTTCGCCGCCCGGGACCAACTTGACCAGGCTGGTGACGCCTTTGTCTCCGCCATTCAGGCCCAAAGCGACAACTACATCGCTGCCTTTAACCTCGGCGTCGTCCGCGCACGCCAGGGTCGGCACGAAGAAGCCATCGCCGCCTATCAACGCGCCCTCCGCACTAAACCTGATTATCCCGCCGCCTTTGCCAGCGCGGCCCATTCTCTCATTCAATTGCAACGTCTCCCCGAGGCGGCCTACGTCCTCGCCCAGGCTCTTGCGCTCGACCCCTTCCATCCCGTCGCCCTTCTCAATCTTGCCGTCGTCCAAGACGCTCAAGGCCAGCGGGAAGCCGCCCGACGCACCGCGCAAAAACTTCTTCGCCACCATCCCCATGACACCCGCGCTCAAGCTCTGGCCCGCGCTTTGGAGGTCTCCACACCCGAACGCTGACCAACGGATTCTGAGTCTGCTCCTGACCGAAGCTGGACCCTGCATCTACGGTCCGACCACCCGGAAACGCGCCCCCTCCAGCCACGCACGAACCTCTGGAGTGCGCTCCCCCTGAACTTCAATCTCCCGCCCGCGCACGGTCCCGCCACAGCCCAGGGCGCGACGGAGGGAGCGGGCCATCTCCGCGATCTCCTCCGCACTCATTGTCTCTGGAAAATCGCCGACCACCACGACCACCTTGCCCCCGCGCCCGGCGGTTTCCCGGCGGAGAACCACACGACCACGCTTCATCAGACGGGGCTCCGCGGGTAACGGTTCCGGTTCGGGGGGAACCTCCCGTTCAGGTAAGTCCATCCCGGCGAGGACGCTGAACGGATCATGCAAAGGTCCGGAGGCCGCCGACACATCAATTTTGCCCTTGGGCTTACCCATGGCCAAAACAGTGCCCGACTTGTTTCCTTCTCTCAAGCCCCTTGGGGCACCCGCACCGTTACCGATTCCGGAGCCTCGACGCAGGCATTCAACCGCCCGTCCGGCCGCCGTTCCCAGGCCACCCGGATCATTCCATCCGCATGAGGCTGACAGCCCTCCGCCCGATCGATCCCAGAGACCGTGAGCGGATCCAGCACCCATTCCAGAGTGTTTCCGGGATAGGCCTGGCGCAGGCCGAGGACAAAACGGTTCAGGAACACGGCAGGATAGCCGCTCCAACTATGGCACTTACTCCCAACCCCGATGTTTTTTCGGCAAAAACATTCGGGCAGGGTGCCAAAGCCATCATCCGTCACGTAGCCCCAATGCTGGCGAATCCAACGAACCGCCTCCTTTGGGAAACCGCGTTCTGCCAAGGCAGGAAGGAGATAGGACCAAAAATAGAGTTCGATCTGGCCACCGAACTGGCCCTGAGCCACGCCAAGGTCAAAGTTTTGCTCAAGACGTGTGAAGAGATACGTTCGCACGCGCTCCCGTTGTTCCTCTGTGCCGATTGCAAACGCCCAAGCCAACAGGTTGGCATGGGTTGCGGACGATTCGGCCAGTTGTCCCTGCTCGTCCATGCAGGCCGCAAATCGCCCCTCCTCCTCCAGCCAAAGCACCCGTGAAAAAGCCGCCCGGACCCGCGCTGCCTCGGCCCGGAATTCCTCTGCACGCCCGGTGCGTCCCGTCAACTCGGCCAGGTCCGCACTCCGGTCAAGTGCCGCGACGCGAAAGGCATTGATCACCCCATTGGCGAAGCCAGTTCGTTCTGCAATGTTGACTCCCCAATCAATAAAAACGTTGTGTTGGTTGGTTGACCACAGACCCTCCGTCTCCTCGATCCACGCCGGGGAACTCCAAATGCGTTCGACCGGAGTCCAGAGTTCGTCGGCCAGGCTCAGATTCCCGGTCAGGGCCCAGTGGTCGTAGAGTGCCAGGATCCAGATGAGGCTGAAGTCCTCATGCGGCCTCCGATGGTGAGCAGGCGCGACGGCCGGCATTTGCCCGTCGGGCAACTGTGCCTGAGCAAACACCCGCAACCCCCGACGCGGAATGGAGAAGTCCGCGCAGAAGAGATGGTGAATCGCTTGGTTCACGCAAAAATCTCCAATGTAGGTGCCCCGCTCCCGCCAGGGTGAATCCGAGTAGCCGTCTTCCGTGCTGGCCACGACCGTTTGCACACACGCTTTCCAAATGGTTTCCAATTCCGCATCCCCGCAACGAAAATGGGCTTCGCCCCTTTCAAGCGATCGAACATCCGCCACCCAGACCTCATGCAGAAGCGCCTCGCTCGGGATCGTCGCTGCCCCAGCAGCCGGACTAACCACCACCTGCAGGAAACGCCCGCCCCGCACATTCAGCGTCCGAACCGTTTGCCGCCCGCCCCGGAGTATGAAGCGCTCCGCCGTGTTGACGAATGGGTTGGTCCGGTATAAATCCACCAAACCGTCTTCGCGCAACCACTCGTCATACGCCAAATCAACCACCGTCCCAGCCGGCCCTTCGATATCCAGCGTGACGTGCCCCACGAACTCCTCGGGAAAAGCTAAGGACCAGACCTGACCTTGCGGCAAAACCGTTCCATTGAATTTCCCTGGATAATCCTCGTCCCTCACGGCCGGTTCGGCGACGCGACGCCATGCCATGACCCGTCCGGGCGTCAACCGGTCGGGATTGCCCGGGCATAGCATCCATCCGTCCCGCTCCACCGGACGACCATCGCGCAACCATTCCTCCACCCCACTGAGCGGCACCAGCGGCGATAGCCGGAAACGCCCCGATGCTTCCGTGTCCGGTGCCGACGCCAGAACGATTTCCGCCGACCGGGGCAGGCCAAAGATCCCGTCGTAGAACTCCGATTGGGTTAAAAACTCGACGGTCCCGCATAAACAATTCCAGCCTTCCTTCAACTGCACCGCTACCTGACACCGCTTCGAACGTGCCCCACGAAACTCCGGCTGAAGGGCCTGGCCGTTGAGCCAGTAGTCGCCCCAGAACAAGGCCAAATCAATGACCTGGTCCCTTGGAGACCGCAGCCAGGTTTGAAAAACCTGTTTTAGCCCGCGGGGAAGCGTCTGGGGCGATCCCATTGACCGGGCCGGAAAACGAAACCCAACGATCTCTTCCCCATCGGCCAAACCACCACGAACCAAGATCCGGTTGGGTCGATGCTTCACCAACCTTTGCGGCGGAATCGACCTCGGTCGCAGTTCGCCCCATGGCCGCTCCGCGCCGGCAACTTCGATGGGCGGCACCCAGCCCTCGCCCGCACACGGATCGGCTCCATACCATGCCGGATCCAATTTCCGCGTGTCGCAAATTTCGCACGCGTTTTGCGCAAAACTCAGCAACGCGGTTTCCCGGTCCCACGCCTCCGCCGATCGCATCCGCCACTCACCAGGCGTCCCCAGATCCATCCCGCCGCCTCCGCCCCACGCAATCATTCCCCCGCGCCCGTCCGGCATTGTCTGATATGATGAACAGCCAAAAAAGTAGGCTTCGACCACAATCGCATTCGGCCCGGCTTGAAGATGCTCTTGCAGATCCAATCGGTCGAACTCCGGAAACTGCGTCACGAACCGGGCAGGGCCCGACCCCAAAAATATACCATTCACAAACAGGCGGTAACGAGAATCAACAAACAGATAAAAGGGGAAGGATTCCGCAGGAGGCTCTGCCAAAACAAACTCGCGCCGAAACAGCAGAATCTGGGTGCGATGCAAGTTGTCGGCCCACACAAACTGGGCCGCCGGGTGAGGACAAGAAGGAAGAGTCACGTCAGGAATGATTGAAAACTGCTCAAGATGAGCGACTTTAGTCATGAAAGGCAACGGCATTTCCTCTCCCTACCCGATGCCTTCCGGGGACTTACCCCGGCACAACGAAACCAATGACCGGACTTGCTTCCCGGCCCAAATCAGGAAACCCTCACCCTGTGAAATGGCTCCGTCGGCTCGGCTTGGCAGGCGTTCTCGCTGTCCTCATGGCAGCCGGGTTAACCTACTTTGCCCTGCAATGGGCCCGGGATCATGTCGAAGAGGGCCTTTCCTGGATCGCCGCGCAGTTAGGATATCAGGTCGTGGTCGAGCGTTTCGAGGTTAATCGGCATAACCAGGTCACCTTCAACGGCGTCACCATCGCGAAATCCGGCAAAAACTTCCTTTGGCTGGAACGACTCGAACTTACCTGGAACTGGTGGGGCCTGTTCAGGAGGGAACTTGAGGAGGTCCGTGTCCTCGGTGCCTACGTTTGGCTCCTCGAACTCCAGGAAGCACTTGGCCCCGGAAACCAAGCCGACGAAACCACCTCAGGTGCCGGTCTGTCCCTCGTCCTCAACCGCCTCGTCCTCCGGGAGATTGTCCTCAACCTGAACAGCCTCGGACCCGGCCTTCCGAATCTCCCCATCCGTTTGGCCGACGTCGATCCCCTCGTCTTTAACCAGCTCCGGCTCGGAGCGGGCAACAACGATGCTACGGCACTTGGGGAGCTTCAACGCGCCGAAGTCCGGGACGTCACCATCTACTCCCCCTACTTTCCCCTCAGCCCGGTCCTTTCCTTCGACCGAATCACCTTTGTCTTCAGCATGGCCGGGCTCGCCCAACAACAACTCGACCGCCTTTCCATCGCCCGACCCACCATCTTCATCTCCCAGGATCTTTTTTGGTATCTTGAAGACATCAAAAAAGCACAGAACACCGCTGATTCCACCAACGACGCGCCCAAGGCCACCAGCCGTCTCTGGACCATAGCGAACTACGACGTACGCGGGGGACGCCTCATCGTCGCCCTCGACGGCAC
>CALFVM010000224.1 GCA_937928665.1 uncultured Candidatus Methylacidiphilales bacterium | reverse complement strand
AATGGGGTCGATGGCGGGGTTGGTGACCTGGGCGAAAAGTTGGCGGAAGTAATGGTAGAGGAGACGCGGGCGTTCCGAGAGAACGGCGAGGGGGGAGTCGTCGCCCATGGAACCGATGGGTTCGGCTCCGGTTTTGAGCATAGGGAGGAGGACGAGGTTGATTTCTTCGTCGGGACAGCCGAAAGCGAGGGCATCGGCGTCGAGGGTTTCTACCGGGATGTCGCGCGGATCGAGATTGGTGCCGGAAACGGCACCGGGCAGTTCGTCGAGGCGGACTAGGGATTCGTTGGCCCAGGTGTCGTAGGGTTGAAGAGAGGCGACGTGCTGTTTGATTTCGTCGTTGCGAAGGAGCTTGCCGGCGATGGTATCGACGACGAGCATTTCGCCAGGGGCGAGGCGGCCTTTTTCGAGGACGTCTTTTTCTTCATTGTCGTCGAGACCGGCTTCGGAGCCCATCACGATGAGACCATCATGGGTGATTTCGTAGCGGGCGGGCCGGAGGCCGTTGCGGTCGAGGCAGGCGGCGACAACGTGGCCGTCGGAACAGACGAGGGCAGCGGGGCCGTCCCAGGGTTCGTTGAGGCATTCGTGGAACTGATAAAAGCCTTTGATTTTGGGGTCGAGGTCGCGCTCGGATTGGTAGGCAGCCGGAACCATCATCATGAGGCTGTGCATTAAGCTGCGGCCCGAGAGGGCGAGGAGTTCGAGGGCGTTATCGGCACTGGCAGAGTCCGAGGCACCGGGCTGGATCACGGGCGAGAGGTGGCGTGCTGATTCGCCCCAAACGCTGTCGGTGAAGTCGCTTTCGCGCGCCCGGACCCAGTTCCGGTTGCCCTGGATGGTGTTGATTTCGCCGTTGTGAGCGAGGAATCGGAAGGGGTGGGCGAGGGACCAGGTGGGGAAGGTGTTGGTGCTGTAGCGTTGGTGGAAAATAGCGAGGGCGGTTTCGTAGTCGGGATCTTGGAGATCGAGGTAAAAGCGTTCGAGTTGCGGTGCGGTGAACATCCCTTTGTAGATGATCGAGCGGCTGGAGAAGGAGCAGATGTAGCAATCGGAAATGCCCGCGGCGGCAATTTTCGACTCAATTTCTTTTCGGGAGAGGTAAAGGAGGCGCTCGAAATCGAGGTCGGGGAGTTCATCGGCGTTTTTGCGAAGGATGAAGAGCTGTTCGATTTTGGGCTGGGTGGCGGCGGCCTTGTCCCCGAGAACCTTGGGGTTGGTGGGAACTTCACGCCAATCGACGGGGATGAGGTCGTGGGATTCGAGGACGTCTTCGGCGATTTTCCGGCAGTGGGCCTGAGCGTACTCGTCCTCAAAGGGGAGAAAGAACATGCCGACAGCGAGGTCGGAGGCGGCAAACAGTTTATGGCCGAGTTTTCCGAGTTCGCGGCGGAAGAGCTTTTCGGGGAGCTGGGTTAAAACTCCGGCACCGTCGCCCGATTTGGCATCGGCATCAAGGGCACCGCGATGAACGAGGCCGCCGACGCAACGGAGGGCGGCTTCGAGAACATCGTTGCTGCGTTTCCCGTGGATGTTCGCAACGAAGCCGACGCCGCAAGCGTCGTGTTCCATGGAGGGGTCATATAGGCCCTGGCGTGCGGGGCACGCTCCGAACATCGAGTGGAGAGTCTGCATCAGAGGGAGGGTAATTCAGGGAGCCGAGGGCGCAAAGCGAAAATCCGCATAGAAAGCGGTTTCCCGCAGTGCGGATGCGTTTATCGCCCGGAAAGAGGGAGAGGCTTTGGTGGCCGGGCACCGAATCAAGGGGAGGCGAAGTCGCGGGCAAAGGCTTTGGCGAAGTAGGTGAGGATCATGTCGGCTCCAGCGCGCTTGATCGCGAGGAGGCTTTCGTCGCGGGTCCGCTGAAGGTCCAGCCAGCCGCGTTCGGCGGCGGCACAAATTTGGGCATATTCGCCGGAGACTTGGTAAGCGGCAACGGGGAGATCGGTTCGTTCACGAACGCGCCGGATGATGTCGAGGTAGGGTCCGGCTGGCTTGACCATAACGATGTCGGCACCTTCGTCGGCGTCGAGGTCGATTTCGCGTTCGGCTTGGCGGGCGTTGGCGGGGTCAAGCTGATAAGTCCGTTTGTCGAGGAAGGAGGTGCCGGCTGCCTGGGCGGAGCCGACCGCTTCGCGGAAGGGACCGTAGTAGGCCGATGCGAATTTGGCGGCGTAGGCGAGGATCACGGTGTCGGAGGAGCCGGCTTCTTCGAGCCGGTGGCGGATGGCGCCGACGCGTCCGTCCATCATGTCGGAGGGAGCAACGGCATCGGCTCCCACGCGGGCGAGGAGGAGGGCCATGCGGGCGAGGATTTCCACAGTCCGGTCGTTGTCGACGGTGCCGTCGAGACCAAGGACGCCGTCGTGGCCGTGGGTGGTGTAGGGATCCAGGGCGACGTCGACGATGACGGCCAGATCGGGCACGGCTTCTTTGACGGCGCGGATGGTGCGGCAGACAAGGTTGTCGGGGTTGAGGGCGGCAGAGCCGTTGGGGTCTTTGGCTTCGGCGGGGAGGCAGGGGAAGAGGGCGACGGCGGGGACGCCGAGGTCGCGGAGTTGGCGGCATTCGTCGATGATGCCGGACGGGGAGAGCCGGAAGATACCGGGCATGCTGGGGATGGGTTCCGGGGCGGACAGACTTTCTTTGACAAACAGGGGCGCGATCAGGTCGTCCGGGGTGACGGAGGTTTCGCGGACAAGCCGACGCCAGGCATCGGTGCGGCGGAGGCGGCGGGGACGTTGAGGGAGGACGAGGTGGTTCACGTTCGCGGAGGGTGCCGTCCGTCGAGAATGGAGTCAATCCGGCTTGGATTGGAATCAGGATAGGGGCTTTCCATCCGTGTAATTTTGATCCACCGTCAAATTGTATGGCAGAGCGGTTTGATTATCTAATTGTGGGGGCGGGTTTTTCCGGACTGGTGCTGGCAGAGCGATTGACGACGCAACTGGGGAAAACGTGTTGGGTGGTGGAAAAGCGGGACCACATTGGGGGGAACGCGCAGGATGAGTTTGATGGGGCGGGCGTGTTGATTCACAAATACGGGCCGCATTATTTTCGGACAAATTCCCCGAGAATCCGCGAATATCTTTCGCAATTTACGGAATGGCATCCGGTGGACTACAAGATCAAGTCGTTTGCCCGGGGGCGGTATTGGAGTTTTCCGATCAACCTGAACACGTTTGAGGAGTGGCTGGGGCGTCCGTCCACCTCCGAAGAGATGCTGGCGTGGCTGGAAGATAAGCGGGTGCCGATAGCTGAACCGGGTAATTCAGAGGAAGTCATCGTGTCGCAGGTGGGGTGGGAATTGTACGAATTATTTTTCAAGGGGTACACGCTCAAGCAGTGGAAGCGCCATCCGCGGGAGCTGGACGCATCGGTGTGCGGGCGAATTCCGATTCGGACCAACCGGGATGACCGTTATTTGAAAGAGGAGTTTCAGGCGTTGCCGCGGGACGGATATCACCGGATGTTTGAACGAATGGTGGCGGCCTGCGGGAATCGGTTGAAGCTCAGCCTGCGGACGGAGTTCCGGGAGGTGGCGCGGGATGCCGAGTTCGGACACCTGATTTTCACCGGGCCGATTGATGAATATTATGATTTCAGCGAAGGCCGGTTGCCGTATCGCTCCCTGCGTTTTGAGCCCGAGACCTTTTGCGGAGAAGCACTGCGAAAACGGGAGCCGATTTCCGGCCGGGCCGGATTCTGGCAGCCTGCGTTGCAGGTTAATTATCCGAATGATGAGGCGTTCACGCGCATTGTGGAGATGAAACATGCCACCGGCCAGGTGTGCGAAGCGACCACGATTGTCCGGGAGTATCCGGAGGATTATGGTCCGGGGAAGGAGGCTACCCAAAGAACCAATCGCTGCCAGTTTCACCAATTCTTG
>CALFVM010000223.1 GCA_937928665.1 uncultured Candidatus Methylacidiphilales bacterium | reverse complement strand
TTTTTGTCTTCCTTTTGCCCGGTGAGGACGGCTTTTTCGGCGTTGATCACGACGACGAAGTCACCGGTGTCGACGTTCGGGGTGAAGGTGGCTTTGTGTTTGCCGCGGAGCACAATGGCGGCTTTTTCGGCGACCCGTCCGACGACTTTTTTCTCGGCGTCGATCACGAACCAGCGCTGGTCGACTTGGCCGGCTTTGGCTGCAAAAGTTTTCATAGGAGCCGAGGAAGTTACGGAGGTGCTTGGGGTGTGTCAATGCTTTTGTCTGGCGGGTAGTGCTCTATGGCAAGGCCTCAACGAGCTGGCAACACTTCCCGATATGGTGGCCGACGGGTTTTGGCCGTTTCAGGGTTTACCGAGCCGGGCGCATGGAAGGGCCATTGAGGCGTGCGCACCCTGCGGCGTGTCGCGTGGTGGGCTGAGTTGACGTCGGGGGGGGCGTCTCAATCCTACGGGGAGGTTCCCTTTTCTGTTTCTGGCTGGGGCAGGTTGTGGTAACCCAAGGAGATGGGACTGCTGATTCGCGGCGGGGACATCGTGACGGGAAGTGCCCGGTTCCGGGCGGATATTTGGTGTGAGGGTGAGACGATCTCGCGGATCGGCCCGGGCTTGGAGGCACCGCCGGGGGCGGAAGTGATTGATGCGGAGGGGAAGTTTGTCTTTCCCGGATTCATTGATCCGCACACGCACATCTATCTCCCGTTCATGGGGACGTATGCGAAGGAGAGTTACGAGACGGGAACGATGGCGGCGCTGGTGGGGGGGACGACGACGATTTTTGATATGTGCTGCCCGTCGAAGGCGGACCGTCCGGAGGATGGCTATGCGCTGTGGCGTGAGAAAAGCCGGGAGCTGGCCTGCTGCGATTATTCCTTTCACATGGGGGTGACGCGGTTTGATGGGGACAGCGCGGAACAGCTCCGACGAATTGTGGCCGACGGGGTGCAGTCGTTCAAAGTGTTCCTGGCCTATCGGGGGGCGTTCGGGGTGAACGATGAGGAGCTTTATGGAGCGTTGCGCCTGGCACGGGAGCTGGGGGTGTTGACGTGTGCGCATTGCGAGAACGAGACGCTGGTGGCGGAGGCGCAAGCGGAGCTGCTCGCCCGCGGGATCACGGGACCGGAGGGACATTATTTGAGTCGTCCTCCCCGGGTGGAGGCGGAGGGGGTGCATCATCTGGCCACGTTTGCGGAGATGACGGGGGCGCCGATTTACATCGTGCATTTGAGTTGTCTGGAGGCGTTGGAGGAAGCGGTCCGGGCGCGGCTGCGTGGGGTCCGGGTGAGTGTGGAAACGCTGATTCAATATCTGACCTTGGACAAGACCATGGCGGAGGGACCGGGGTTTGAAGGGGCGAAGTATGTGATGTCGCCGCCGTTACGGGATCGAGCCAATCAGGATGTGCTTTGGAATGCGCTTCGGCAAGGGTTGGTGCAGACGGTGGCGACGGATCATGCGCCGTTTGATTTTGCCGATCAGAAGCTGATGGGCCGGGATGATTTTACGAAGATTCCGAACGGCATTCCGGCGTTGGAGGATCGGATTAATCTGCTCTACACCTACGGGGTGCGCCGGGGCCGGATGGACTTGCACACGTTTGTGGAGGTGGCCAGCACGAACGCGGCCAAGCTGTTTAATCTTTTTCCGAGGAAGGGGACGATTCAGCCGGGAGCGGACGCCGACCTAGTCGTTTATGATCCGTCCTATCGCGGGGTGATTTCGGCTAGAACGCAAAAGATGAACGTCGATTACAACGCGTATGAGGGGTGGTTTATTGAGGGGCGTCCTGCGGTGGTGACGTTGCGGGGGCGGGTGATGGTGCGAGACGGGGGGTTTGTGGGGCCGAAAGGGCAGGGGCGTTTCCTGCAGCGTCCGCGATCCGAGCCGTGAGGGTGCCGGACGGATGGGTGGTGGGGATTGACCTGGCTTGGGGGGAGTCGAAGCCGGACGGGGTCTGCTTTTTGCGGGTGAACGGAGGGGTGGCGGAGGTGGCGGGGTTTGCCTATCCCCGTGGGGATGAGGGATTGGTGGCGGCACTTCGGGAACGGGTGGGTCGGCGCGAACGGGCGTTCTTGGCAATTGACGCGCCGATTGTTTGCCCGAATGCAACGGGAACGAGGCCGGTTGATCGGCTGACCCACACTTTGTTCCATCGGGAACATGCGGCCTGCCATCCGGCTAATTTGGGTAAATGTCCGCGCCCACCGCGGATTCTGCGGGCCTTGGAGGCGGAAGGGTTTCGGGCGGGTTGGAACTTGGCGCGGAATCGGCGTTTGGCGTGCGAGGTTTATCCGCATCCGGCGATGGTGCGGTTGTTTCGTTTGGAGCGGATTTTGAAGTATAAGCGGGGCCCGGTGGCATTGCGCCGGGCGGAGTTCGTGCGGCTGGGGCGTTTGATTCGGGCGTTGGTCCGGGATGAGTTTCCTGAACTGAAGCTGGGCGCGGAGGCGCGGGCGGTCTTGGGGGCGGCGTGGTCGAAGCCGGTTGAGGATCGGGCGGACGCGTTGTTTTGTGGCTTGATCGGGCTGTGGCATTGGAAATTTCGGGGGAAACGAAGCGAGGTGATCGGGGATGCGGGGACGGGATTTATCCTTTTGCCGGAAGATCTACGGGTCGGGATGGGATGAGGCATTGTGGGCCTCGGGGGGGGCGTTACAATTTTTGTCACGG
>CALFVM010000222.1 GCA_937928665.1 uncultured Candidatus Methylacidiphilales bacterium | reverse complement strand
GGAGACGGGACCTCGGTTCATGGGCGAAAGTTAGGCAAGGTTCGGGCGGTAAACCAAGGTTTAGTTGAGTGATTTCTCGGTTGCTTTTACCGGCGGCGCGCCAAAAGATAATTTGATGCTTGGACTGCTTGCCTCCCTGGCCGCTGCCGGTGCCCTTGCAGTAGGTGTCGGCACCACGCCTGATCCCTTCAAGGATCCGGAGGTTCTTGCCATTCATGACCTGCACATGCGGGCGGAGAGGGGTGATAAGAAGGCGACGAAGGAACTGATCGTTGTCCTGGAGGCATCGTGCAAATCCCATCCTCACAATCATTTGCTCAGAGCCTATCTCGGCAGTGCCTACACCCTGGCCAGCCGCGATGCTTTTCCTGGTCCGTCCAAGCTTAACTTTCTCAAAGACGGACTTAAAACCATGGATGCTGCTGTGGAAAGTGCCCCGGATCAGCCCGCCGTTCGTTTCATTCGAGCCGTCAACAACTATCATCTGCCCGCCTTTATCAACCGGCGTGATGACGCGCGTGCGGATTTTGAAATTCTCGTCGGCCAGCTTAAAGAAGGCGATCACGGGCTCTCGCCTTCCACCCGCCAGGCCATTTTTTACTATGCCGGTCTTGCCTTTAAGCAAACGCGGCAACCCGAGGCTGCCCGGGCTGCCTGGGAGAAGGGCCTGGCCCTCGAACCCGGCTCAGATATGGCGGTGAAGATTGAGCACGAACTCAAACGCCTACGGGTCTGACCCATCCGTTGTCTCGGACCCCTGCCCGAAATGAAGCTCCCTGGCCGTTCGCTCATTCCCTCGGCCCGGATCACCCGGCGCACCCGGGCCCTGGCTGCGGAAATCACCCGCCACTATGGTGCTGGACCCTTCACGATCATTGGGCTGATGAACGGCAGCATTTTTTTTCTGGTCGATTTGGTTCGCCTGCTCCCGACCTCGATCCGTATCGAGTGTTGGGCGGTTTCCAGCTATCAAGGCAAAAAATCGACCGGGAAGCTGGCGGGTCTGCCGCGCCTTGGCACCCGTCTCCGTGGGCAGCGTGTGCTGGTCATTGATGACATCCTGGATACCGGTCTGACTCTTTCCAAAGTCCAGGCGCACCTTCTCCGTGCCGGAGTCTCCGACCTCCGCACCTGCGTCCTCCTTCGGAAACATGTTGAGCGACGTGTCCCCTGCCAGGTCGATTGGGTTGGGTTCGATATTGGCAACGAATATGTCATCGGTTACGGGCTTGACCTGGATGGTGCCTATCGCACCCTGCCAATGATCCGGGCACTTCCCGGTTAGCCGACGTCGCAACTATCAGTTTTTTGCGCAAAGAACCTTGATCTCAACAAACTTTTTTTAATACCCAGGGCTTGCCTTCCTTCGACCTACTTCCTAGCGTCGGGCGCGAATTCAACGAAGGAACCTTACCTTATGCAACAACGTCGTCTCGGAGTTCTCACCAGCGGGGGGGATTGCCCCGGCCTGAATGCGGTGATCCGCGCTGTCACCAAATCTGCCGCCATTGATGGATGGGAAATTCTTGGCTTTCACGACGGATACGAAGGCCTACTTCACCCGGTGAGTTACCGCGTGCTGGATGACCGGAGCACCGCGGGCATTGCCCACCTGGGGGGGACCATCCTCGGAACAACCAACAAGGGCCGGTTTGTTGCCAAGGTTAAACATGGGGAAGTCATGACGCTTGGCGACGAGATCATCACCGAGGTCAAGCAAACCATGGCCGCTCTAAACATTGAAGGTCTCATTTGCGTTGGCGGCGATGGCTCGCTCACAACGGCCAACCAGCTCTTCGAAGCGGGTATTCCGACCATCGGGGTGCCGAAAACCATCGACAACGACATCGAAGCGACGGCGATGACCTTTGGTTTTGATTCGGCTGTGGTCTGCGTGGTTGATGCCCTGGATCGGCTCCACACTACCGCGCGGTCGCACAAGCGGGTTATGGTGGTCGAGGTGATGGGCCGCTACGCCGGCTGGATTGCCCTTCACGGTGGAATGGCAGGCGGTGCCGATATCATTCTCATTCCGGAGATACCCTTCGAGTGGGATAAAGTTTTTGGTGCCATCCGGCAACGGGAGGCGATTGGCACCACCAACACCATGATCGTCGTGGCCGAGGGAGCCCTGGAGAAAGACGGGACCTACACCACTAAAAAAGACACCGGGATGACCGGCGAACATAAGCTGGGCGGGATCGCGGCACGCGTGGCGGCTGAAGTTGAGAAACACACCGGCAAAGAAACGCGCTCCGTCGTTCTTGGTCATTTACAGCGCGGGGGTGCTCCTACCTCCCTGGATCGCATTCTTGGCACCCGATTTGGTGTCGGGGCTATCGAACTCGCCCGGCAAGGCAAATGGGGGCACATGGTGGCCTACCAAAACTACCTCATCGATAGCGTGCCCATGAGCGAAGCCGTTAAGCGAATTAAAACCGTCACGCCATCGTCCCAAATGGTCATCGCCTGCCGCGAGATGGGTATCAGCTTTGGAGATTGAACCGGGTCCGGGCTTGGGTAGACCTCCGGTCAGGACGGAAACTGTGACTTTCGGGCTGGTGCCGGCACAATTCTCGTTGTTTGGCACCCCCACAGTCCGCGTATGATTGCCGCTGTGACCTCCACGCAGGATCTTCGTTACCTGGAAGAGGCCGCCCGGCTTTCCCGTCATGCCATGGAGGGAGGCCTCGGCGGACCCTTCGGTGCGGTCATCGTGCGGGAAGGTCAGATCGTTGGGCGGGGTTGGAACTGTGTCACCTCGTCCAACGACCCCACCGCCCATGCTGAAATCACGGCCATCCGGGACGCTTGCCAGCACCTCGGCACGTTCACGTTGGCCGGTTGCACCATCTACTCCAGTTGTGAACCGTGTCCGATGTGTCTGGCTGCCATCTATTGGGCTCGCCTCGATCGCTGCCTTTTTTCTAACACACAGGCGGAAGCTGCGGCCATCGATTTTGATGATCAGTTCCTGTACGAACAAATTCCCCTTCCCCTGGAGCAGCGCACCCTGCCCATGGCCCACGTTCCGCTTGAGGAAGCCAGGGAGGTCTTCC